>CAZGZF010000076.1:0-1964 GCA_964529995.1 uncultured Candidatus Bathyarchaeia archaeon | reverse complement strand
CCTTTCTACAGAAGGCGACCATAAGGTCCACGGCTCGATCTTCTCCTTCAAAGACGGCCTCAACTCTTCCGTCGGGAAGGTTCCGCACCCAGCCATTGACACTCTGCTCCTCAGCTTTCTCCTGTGTATGATACCTGAAGAAGACGCCTTGAACAATGCCTGACACGTAAACATGGGCTCGCTTCATCAGGCCTGAACTCCTCTTCCTCAAGAAAGAGGCGCTACACAAACATCTAGTTTGTGCGTTAGGCGGCTGTGGAAGGTTATCCGTTACTCTGCTCGTCGTCAAGGGGTTGGTGGGCGCGGACCGACGAGGCATAATACCTGTCACGCAGAGGAAAAAGGGTGTAATACACCCTCCTGCCCGCATCCCTCGACAACACCCCCAACCCCACAGCCACCGGAAAAGAAAACGACCAACTCTCCACAGCCGCGTTAGGCAATATATGTTGCCGCAAGAATCTTGTAAGCACCTTTGACTTGAGAGGCTGCCTCGTTGATTCGTCTAGTTGTGTTTGATGCGGACGGTACCTTATGGGAGCACAGTGACATATCGTCATTGAGTCCACCTTTCAGCAAGATTGACGAGAATACTCTAATTGATAGGAAGGGGGTTGAGATACGGCTTTTTCCGGATGTCAAAAGATTGCTGAATGAGCTGACGACCAGAGAGATCATAGTTTCTATGGCAAGTTGGAACAAGCCTGAACCGGTCTTCGAGGCGCTGAGAAAACTCGATATCTTGCACTATTTCACACATCCGAAGGTGGAGTTCCATCCAAACAAGCATGAGATGATGAAGGGGCTTCTGACCGACTTGGAAGCTGAGGGGACTGCTGTGAAGCCTGAGGAGATCCTATACATCGACGACCAGACATGGCATATTGAGAAGATAAGAAAGCACATTGGAGCTATCCACTTCCTTCAATTCGGTGTAGACATAACTGCAATAATCGATGTTTTGAAGTTCCTCTAGCAGCACGCAGTTCAAGGATGGGAAGAGAAAAGGCAGCCCGTTTGTGATAGAGGTTCTAGAGAAGGGCGAGATCCTATTCGAGTGGCAGCCTACTCAAGAGGCAACAGATGGGATCTGAGGTCTTTACGTCAGGGCCCTTGTCGTCTGAGGATTCGCTTCTTCGGAAGCTTGGGTTTTCTTGCTCTCCTAATGTCTGCGACAGCCGTTTCTCCTCACCTCTAGAGCTTGAGGAGCTTTGCAGCATTCCCTCCTAGAATCTTTTGCTTCTCATCGTCGCCTATGTCGAGTTCCCTGATTCTTTGCACTGCCTTTTCCAAGTCGGAAATCTGGTGTGGGAAGTCGCTTCCTAGCATTATCTTTTCCGGGCCTGAAAACCGGTAGGCCGACACAAGCACGTTGCGATCATAGCAGATTGAATCCATCCAAATCTGTCTCAGATAATGTGATGGAAGCTTTGAGATATTGGTCCTGCATTCTGGGTAAGCTTGGAAACCTGTATCGATCCTACCGCGAAGATGTGGGAAGACGCCGCCCAGATGAGAAGCCACTAGCTTCAACCTTGGTAGTCTCTCCATGATGCCGCTGAAGGTGAGTCTCAGCACTGCGAGGGTCGTGTCTACGCCGAATCCGAGGATAGGGACAAGCCTGTAGGTGTCCATGGCAGCTTGGTTAATCGGCGATGTGGGATGGATGAATAACGGGACGTCCAGCTTCGCTGCCTTCTCATAGACGGGCAAGAACCTTTCTGAGTCGAGGGGTTCACCGTTGACATTAGAGAACAGTGTGGCTCCTCTCAATCCACAATCTCTGACAGCCCTATCCAACTCGGCGGCTGCGGTGTTAGGCTCTTGTAGAGGAAGTGTAGCGAGCGCCGTGAATCTATCCGGATACTTGCTTATGATCTGGCTGAATCCGTCGTTCGCTAGTTTAGCGAGCTCTGTTCCTCGCCCAGGCTCTTCGCGTTCAACGCCCGGGGTTGTGAGAGTCA
>CAZGZF010000075.1:0-2027 GCA_964529995.1 uncultured Candidatus Bathyarchaeia archaeon | reverse complement strand
GGGGATCAGAAGGTTCAAGGTTGGGTTCACATAAGGTCCGCTCAGAAGCATGTTCTTGAGCTGGCTGAGCCGTAGCCGCGTGAGTTGCACAGACGGCGACATCGTTTCCGAATGATGTACAATGGGGTGGAGTCAGACAGATTGAATTGGGACAGACGGTGCCCCTCCCTATCTAATCCAAGCCTTAGGCCAGCGGTCACGTGTCTGCTGTCTCACTTTTGAGAGGAATTACCTACGCAACCCAGAAGACTCGCAAGACATACCTCCGGGAGACCAGAGCGTGCATCACTCCTCTCTTCGGCGTTCGACGGGCTCCTGAGGTTACCGCGTGAGGGACTCTGCCTGTCAACTGCTCGAAGGATATTTGGAATATTGATTCTGACTTCGATATTGCTTTCATCAGCTCCGTCGTCCTCTGGCGCACCAGTCGAATTGTTGGCGAACAATGGTTTCAAGAATGGGTTGGAAGGATGGACTGCCCAGGGATTGGCTTTCCTTGACGGAGAGAGCATCAAGATCCTTCGAGAGGGATCTCTGTCACAGATCGTCAGGAGAACTGATCTGTCGTTTTATCTGGAGTTTTCGTACAACGTGCGCACTGAGCTTCCGTCCAAGAAGTATTTCGCAAGGTCTCTCGTCACATTCTACATGATCGATCGGCAAAGGATAGAAACGCGGTTCACTGTTCTTGGACAGGTACATGAAGAACTCGGAGATTCTGGTTGGAAGGAGATTAGGTTGAACCTCCTGCAGCTATTTCGAGATAGTGTTGGGGATCCTGGTAACTATCAGCTTGCTGCGCTGGGAGTCACCGTGGAGTTGGGATTCACTTCGCCAGCTTCCCCGTTTGCAGTCGCATATTTCAGAGACATCAGCCTGAAGCGAGTTAACCCTGTCAAGATTCTTCTAGTTGAAAACGGATACAGAGAGCTGCCTGATAGGACAGAACTTTTGGTTTCCGTTACTAACGTAGGTGATATAGATGCTTCCAACCTTGTTGTAACGTTGATTCCGGCCCCGGAATTGTTCGTTGTTTCGAGGACGACTGCCTTTGCCCGGCCAGCTTTGGATGGAGGCTTATCTTGGCAAGTGAGTTGGATGCTCGCTGCAAGATCGTCAGGCATGCATCCAGTCACAATAAGAGCGAGTTGCGACCAAGCTGTGGCTGAACTCTCCCTTGGCATTTCGGTACCCGGAATCGCTCAGATCACGACTACTCAGACAGTCACAGTGACTGCGGAGCAAACCGTCGACCAGTTTGTTGTCATGTCTCTCCAGACAGCTTTCTTTGCTATGGTGGCGTTTCTGATAGTAGCCATAATCATACCGCTATTTCGAAGTCGAAGAGGTGCTGAGGTGGTCTTTCGGCTGAGAGGCTGAGATTGCTCTTTCTGCTGTTGCTTGACCTTTCGAGAGGCTGTGAAGAATTCGATGCAGAAGTTCGTCTACAGCGCGTAGAGACGTCGTGAACTAGAAACTAGTCTGACGGCTTGTCATCAGCACCTCTGCCGCTAGTAGCCTGACTCTTCTAATGCAGTCTGACAGGCTGTTTCTCCTGAAGATACTTGGATTGAACCCCATCTCCGTACATATCGCTTGTTTGATGAAATTCTCTACGATTTGCGCTCCTTCACCAAACATGTCGCGTAGGGCTTCTACAAAGCGTTCGGGTTTCTTGAGAATCTCTGGCTTTCCGAGCGAGTATCTCACGTCAAGGTTGTGGAGCGTTACCTGAGCGAAGTCTTCACCCATAAGCGAGAGCCCATGCCTCATCGCCTCAAAGAGAGCGCTTTCAAAATCTTGCCCTTGAGAGCTACGTGAGCTGCCGGACCGCGGCCTATCGACGCTAAGGGCAATTGAGGACTGGTAATACATAGGCCATTCATCCCTCCTAGGACCTGCCATATATCGCCTACCGATATAATAATGTTCCGATTGTGGCACGTTAACGTTCCATGAATGACCAGAGTGCCGAGCATATCGTAGCCAGATGGTGAGAAAGCAAATAGCCTTCAGGAACGTGTCCG
>CAZGZF010000074.1:0-2196 GCA_964529995.1 uncultured Candidatus Bathyarchaeia archaeon | reverse complement strand
CCTACACTGTTGTGATCAACATGAAGACCGGATGGCCAGCGATGTTCTCGCCGATCCAAGGGTTCAGTGGCGTTGGCTGGAGCATCGCTCCTAAGCATCTCTATGAAGGCACGGACATAGCGACTAACAAGTACAACAACGAGCCTATCGGAACTGGTCCATGGAAGTATAAGGAGTGGGTGAGAGGAGACCACATAACTCTCGTCAAGAACGAGAAGTACTGGAAGAAAGGCTTACCGTATCTTGACCAGATGATCTTCAAGATAATCCCAAGTGCATCGGGTCGAGCACTAGCTTTCGAGAAGGGAGAAGTTGACCTCCTGTGGGCGATGACGCTGGCCTACTCCGATGGCGCAAGACTTATGGACGACATCAAGGCGGGAAAGCTGCCAGGCAAGAAAGTCTGGCTCTATCCAAGCCAATCGGGATCATGTGATGTCTTGATTCTTAACCAGCAACCCGAGGGCCCGGCTTTCTTCAAGAATGTCAAAGTGAGGAAGGCCATCGCGGCGGCCATAGATACGAAGAAGATCAATGATCTTGTCTACTTCGGAACAGCTCCTCCTCAGCTGGGACCTGTCTCGCCTGCTCCCGCAACTAGGTGGTTCCAAGACCCGGAGGCTAAACAGCCGGCATACGATCCAGCTCTGGCCAACCGGCTCTTGGATGATGCAGGGTACAAGAAGGGGCCTGACGGAATTAGATTCAAGATGAGGATAACAGTGGACTCTGCGGGCTACCCGGCCCATGTCAAGGAAGCCGAGATCATGAGGGACAACCTCAAGGAAGTAGGCATCGAGTTGAGCATAGTATCAGTGGACACTCCAGCATGGCATGACGCAGTCTTCAAGCGCTGGGACTACGACACGTTTATCTTCCCGATGTCGACCGGACCAGATCCACTGCTCATCATACGATACTACACTGGAAAGGGCATTGAGCGGGTTTCTTGGTCCAATGCCGGCGGATACAACAACTCGAAGGTCAACGAGCTGTTCTACGCGTCTGAGATAGAGATGAACAAGGCGAAGCGAACAGAACTTGCCAAGCAGGCAACTAAGCTTCTAGTGGAAGATCAAGCCCAAGTCTGGCTAGTTACACGGCAATATGTCAACGCCTTGAATCTCGATTTCTCAGATGCATATCAGCCAGGGGCTTGGGAATACACAGGCGGAGTATGCTACCAGAGGACTGAACGAGTATACTGGCTTAAAGCGGCTCCCCCACCAGCACCGGGAATCGGAACGGAAACTATAGCTCTGATCGTCATAGTTGTCATCGTAGTCGGCACAGTCGTGGTGTACCGGCTGAAGAAGCCAAAGCCCCAAGCGAAATAGCCGCGTCTTTTTTCTTCCCCCTCTTTTTTCTTCTTTCGATCGTTACGGAAGGTTCTTGAATAGGAGAGCGGGGAACAGAAGAACAGTCTCATTCGCAAGTTCGAGTTGCTCAGATGCCTAGCTGACGACTAAGTTCGGCCAGTGTCGGTTCCACGTATTTTCCCTCAGCTTCAATCTGCTTTCCATCAAGCCAGACTGACGGGTTGAGCATTACGCCGTCTGTGTGGCCCTTGGCAGGTCTTCCTCTGTAGCTGCCGATGCCCATCTCGACGCCTCCAAACACCCGTTCGTCTTCAAGTATCCTTCCCGTGATCCTCCTGACACCTGGGTTGAAGCCATAGGAGATATGGACGAGGTCAAACATGTGCGGATCCTCTAGGCTTCGCAGCCATCTCTCAAACATCGCAGCTTGAACGCCGCCCCTTATTTCAGCTATGCGGCTATCTTTCACGGTGAGCTTCACTGGCTCTTTCAGAATGTTGACTTCATCAGGTGGCCAGATACATCCGTCGAATGTGACCGTACCGTTGGCGGATCCCCACACGGGAGCGAAGCTCGCTTGTCCTCCGAGTGTTGCCCATTGACCTGAAGGCTCCTTGATTATCCTGCCGCTATGCCTGACCATCTCCCTATCAACTGTCACAGAAAGGTCGGTCCCTGCGGGTGTAGTGACATGGAATTTCAAACCATTCTTTGTCAACTCGACCAATCGTTCTCCGAGCTGTACCATCTTGACGTAGTCGACTCTCGAAATGCATCGCACCATCATGTCCACATCCATCCCTGTCAGAATGATGTATCTCACGTTTCCTCTGTTTACTGCGTCCCAGAAGGCCTTTGTGTAGAGAACGTACGATGT
>CAZGZF010000073.1:0-2332 GCA_964529995.1 uncultured Candidatus Bathyarchaeia archaeon | reverse complement strand
ATCTCACAGTCGCAACAGCATTCGTCTCAAACTTCTTCGAGGCACAGGACAGAGGAAAAGCCATAGGAACACATGAATCCGCTGTCTCGCTAGGCGGATTGGCTTCCCCTATCGTCACTCTACCTTTGGCGCTTGCGTTCAGCTGGAGAACCACATACCTCTTCTACGGCGTAGCGGGCCTCCTCGTGGCAGCAACCTCTTGGCTGTTCCTGCCGAGCGCTGAGATTCGCGGGACACCAGATCTGTCCAAACAGGAAACGGGCAGAGGATTTTCAGCAAGGGTATCGATGTTGCTGGTGATCATGACGATTCATGCCTTCGTCTACCACGCCCTATCCGCCTTTCTGCCTCTTTATCTCTCGGTGGAAAAAGAGGTCACGCTACTCTACTTGGGCTACTACGTGGCTATTCCCAACCTAGTGGGATTGTTTGGCAGACCGATAGGTGGCTACATGTCAGATAAAATAGGCCGGAGTAGGATGACATGGATCTCGCTCGGGTTCTTCGCCTTAGGCATAGCTTTCACATCCTTCGTTCGTGGAGGATACTGGCTCGTTCCTGCACTAATCATGCTGGGATTTGGACAACATTCAGTTATTCCAGTGCTGTTCGCCATGTTGATGGACATGCTTCCTCCTCAGAAGCGGGCCCTCATCGCGGGAAGAGTCAACGCGGTCCGTCACTTGATCGCTGCATTTGGACCAACCGTGGTAGGAGCGATCATTGATACTGCAGGATTTCTGATCGCCTTTCTTGTCCTATCTCTGGCAGTCGCCTCCAACTTCTCAGTAACACTCAAAATGCGACGAGAGAAGTTTTTCACTGAGACAGATCAAGGAAGATTGCCCGCAGGATGAACCGGTCATCGTCATGCCTCCGCTCCTCAAAGTCCTGGACAGAAGAGGACCTTTGCGAAGTTATGGAACGTTGTATAGTTCATGATGAAGAGCATTTTCCGAACACTAGAGGGATCAGCCAAATCTGAGGGGCACGATCGTTCATGTTCATACGCTTAGAGAAAGCGTATGACCCCGTCCAATACTAGATGGGTTGCCCAACCTAGGAAAGCTCCAGCTATGAACCATCTAATCTTCTTCAAACATGCAAGTGGCACAGCGAATAGGCCGAGCAGTATGAACGGGTAGACCCAGAGATGGAGGAAAGTCAATGGGTAACGTTCCGGTCTTAGCTGCCATCTGAAGAGGTCCCATATCGTGGCTGGTATCACGTACTCCAGTCTGACTTGCATCCAGTAGAGATGGTCCAAGTCTGGAAATTCCATCATGAACAACGTGAAGGGATAAAACAGTTTTGCGGGGGAATGTATCCCACGCATTCTGAGCGTGAGAAATATCACCAGACAGATCAAGGCTCCAAACAGGACGTGAGATGCTGCAATCAAGACGGGATCTAGATGAAGAGGAAGAGGGATTCAGATAAAAGAGTTCTGTCGGTCCGTAGAGGCCGCACCATTCCAAGCAGGGTTCAAGAGATCTACAAGATACGGTACCGTTTGTGAAACTTGGCTTCAAGCTGTGAAGGGTTGAGCTAGGTATATGGTTTTCAGTGGTCGCTGGGGGCTATGGCTTCAAGTATCAGTATTGTGTTGCTTTTTCGTGCTTGTTTTCTGAGAGCCTTCATCTGAACTCTAGTATGCCTCAGAATCGCCCTTACATCATCCTCGTCCTTCAAGGCCCGCTCCCTTGGAACAGTTGCCTTTATCATTCGTAGCTTTGCCAAAATCAAATCCTTAGCTGTCTGATAGAAGGTTGGCAATCCCAAGATGCTACCAGTTCTCTTCTCAAGTTTTCTGCTGGAGAGTATGATATCGACTGTGAGGGGCGTCTTTGTGTCCCTGAATGTGACAATTCTGTAACTTGATCTTAGGGCCGCATCTATTCTTCGTCTGTCGACTTTTAACCCCACGATCTTCAACGCGAATATGAGTCGGGCTCGTGATTCTTTTCGAGCAACTTCGGCCACGATATCTATGTCCATCGTTGTGCGAGGCGTGCCATAGTAGCTTGCTGCCAAAGCCCCTGTGAACATGTAATCAAGTCTGAGGGAGTTGAAGACGGTAACAATTCTTCTGACTAGTTCTTCGAAACTCTCCAGTCTTTAGACCTCGCGCACTCGACGTCTCCCATGCATGATTCTCTCTCGGACCAGTTCCAGAAGCTCTTCCTCCTTGACCTTTGGGTATTTGTCTCTTACAGCATCGGAGGAAATGCGTACACAGACATCTGACATGTCAATAGCAAGGTTGACCCTCTTCTCTGCACGGCTTCTTTCCTTCTCTTTCTGTGTAGCCTTAGGCAACTCAACCAGCCGA
>CAZGZF010000072.1:0-2446 GCA_964529995.1 uncultured Candidatus Bathyarchaeia archaeon | reverse complement strand
GAGATGCCTAGAGAAGCTCAACGGCATGTTTGCGTTCGCAGTATGGGACGAGAAGAAACACGAGCTTTTTCTCGCGAGAGATAGAGTAGGAGTGAAGC
This sequence comes from uncultured Candidatus Bathyarchaeia archaeon, assembly GCA_964529995.1. GTDB lineage: Archaea > Thermoproteota > Bathyarchaeia > 40CM-2-53-6 > JALHTG01 > JALHTG01. The sequence goes on along the minus strand of CAZGZF010000072.1, from coordinate 2,348 downwards.
CGCTATACTACTGCTCAAGCGGCAGTAGCTTCCTATTCGCGTCGGAGATAAAGGCCATTCTCCAATTTGGCATTGAGAGGAAGCTCGACCCTGAGGCGTTCATCGACTATCTCTCTCTCACATACGTTCTCGGCGACAAGACTTTCTTCAAGGGCGTCCGTCAAGTTCCGGCGGGGCACTTCCTGACTGTTAGGGGCAGGGCGATTGAGCTTCAAAGATACTGGGACCTTGAGTTCGGTAAGATACAGCAGACGACTGTCGAGAAGGCCGCGCCCAAGGCCCTAGACGCGATACAGGAATCTGTCAGGCTGAGACTTGTGAGCGATGTTCCTTTGGGTTGCCACCTGTCCGGCGGAATCGACTCGTCGGTTGTGGCTTGCATGGCGAGCCAACTTCTCGGTGGGAGAATCAAGACTTTCACTGGGGCGTTTGATGAGGGGTCAGAGTTTGATGAGACAGCCTATGCTAGACTGGCCTCAGAGTTTGCGGACACAGAGTATCATGAGATAAGGCCGAGTGGAACGGATCTATTGCCGACGCTTGAGCGCCTCGTGTGGCACATGGACTATCCCGAGGTCGGCCCCGGTATCTATCCACAATACTGGGTATGCAGGTTGGCAAGAGAGCATGTGAAAGTGATTCTGGGAGGCCAAGGAGGAGACGAGGCTTTCTTCGGATATCCTTTCATTCTTCAGCTCGCTCTTGAGGAGGATCTGACAAGGCCAAGGAGTCTCGGATTTAGATACCCTCTCAAGCTGTACCACTATCTGAAGCTCACTAGAAGAGAGAAGCACATGCTCTCTTCGTTGAGGAGGCTGGCGAGGCTCATTCTCAAGGAACGAGATCTGGAGCCGGGCATCCGTCTGTATAGACGCGTCCTGCTCCATTCGAGAGAGTCCTTGGAGAAGCTTCTAGTCGGCGAGTTCCGCACGCTTGTGTCGAGATATTCGCCGGAGCCGGACTTTGTGAAGATCTTCATGGCACCTAGTTCGAGCAGCTTTCTTGACAGGGCTCAATACCTCTTTGTGAAGGCGTATCTTCATGCCCTGCTCCATGTCGAGGACAGAACCAGCATGGCGGTGTCGCTAGAGTCTAGGGTTCCGTTGTGCTGTGACCACCGGCTTCTGGAGCTGGTCGCCTCAATTCCTGACTCTGTGAAGATTGACGGTTTTGAACCAAAGTATCTTCTCAGAGAGGCAGTTGAAGGAAAGGTCCCTGACGAGATCATTCAAAGGAGGGATAAGAAGGGATTTCCCACGCCAATCGGAATATGGTTGAGAGACCAGGCCAAAGAGGTTGAAGCGATCCTCCTTGGCGAAAAGGCCGTCTCGCGTGGTATCTTTGATCCATCGTATGTGAGGCATCTTCTGTCGGAGCATGCATCAGGCAAGTTCGATCATGGGATGACGCTCTTCATGTTGCTGAACCTGGAGTTCTGGTTCAGGAGGTTTATCGATGCTTGAAGATCTGCATGATCGTTGCGAATGACATGGTCTACGATTCAAGGGTGGACCGTCATGCCGAAACGCTGGGAATGAACGGTTATGAAGTGACAGTGCTCTGCGTTCACACATCAAGGACCATACAGGAGGAGCAGAGGCCTCACTATTCGATAGTAAGAAAGAGGGATTTTCTGCGCAAACTGATCGAAGTGAGGATGCGAGCCAAGGCAGAAAGCCGTGCAGCATCCAGAACAGTCGAAGCCTCCGAAGTTTCCGTCTTTAGATCTTTGATGCGGACTCTTGTTCGACTTGCTCTGGCTGTAACATTCGACGTTTCTATGATGCGTGCGGCCGAGCGGATGAACGCTGACCTGTACGTGTGCAACGACCTAGATACGCTTCGAGTCGGAGTCTTCATGAAGCTTCTCGGAAGAAGGCTTGTGTACGACGCCCATGAGCTCTATCCGGATCTGTTCGCAGAGACGCCGTCGCATATGCGCAGACTTCTTCGACAGTTGGAAGCTCTGTTCATAAGGTTCGCTGATCTCGTGATCACCGTGAACGAGTTCATCGCCTCGGAACTGAGTTCTAGGTACAGCATTCGGCTTCCTACAGTTATCATGAATTGTCCGAAGACATTGGCAATCCCTTCGCACCTGCGAGAAAGCGCTAGAAAGCTGAGAGTAGCGCTCTATCAAGGCGGTTTTGTGCGGGAGCGTGGATTGGAGAACGTGGTGCTTGCATGCAGGCATCTTAGAAATGGCATCAAGGTTGTGCTTCGGGGAGAAGGGTCGATTGAAGCTAGGCTTAGGGAGCTTGTCAGTAACCTTGGGAACTGCATCCTTGAGCGACCTGTGCCTTTGAGTGAAGTCGTGGCTAGGGCCGCGGAGGCTGATGTAGGGATAG
>CAZGZF010000071.1:0-2555 GCA_964529995.1 uncultured Candidatus Bathyarchaeia archaeon | reverse complement strand
TCCAATCTCCTCCAATCGCGTTCGGAGTGCGAGCAGTTCCCTCACCGGTAAGGATTTACCACCCACGGGAGCTGCCGATCAAGGGATAAGCGATCGGCGCTCAGCCACCAGAACCAGCTCCAACCACTCCAAGCCAGACAACAAGCCGGGGCACAGTCATAATACCCGACGAGCCACCTGAGCCTGAGCCGCTTGAAAGAAGCGAATATCTTCCAGCCAGAGAACTGATTCCGTCAAGACTTAGGGGACTGGCTTCTCTTAGCCCAGACAGGATTCTTCTACCAATTCGAATCAGCACAAGTTTGGTCGTTGACGGAATATTCACGATCGCTGTCTTCACACTTTGCTTTTGGGTAGGCGAAGCCCCAGACTGGACCGCTGAAGAGAAGAAACGTGTACGCTCCCTCGCTCACTCCTTCTCCTTGGCGACAGAAAGGGCAACATTGACCAGCCTTCGACATGCCTCACCTGACGAGCCCCACCTTGTCACATCGAACTTGCTCAAGGGCGCTGGCATCATGCACCACCCATAGACTTCTCCAGTGACGATGAGTTGTCCGTAGCTCACTTCCATGTAGAATTGATTGACTCTACTGATCGCAGTCCACTTGACCGCTTCAATGCCTACGATGTCAGCCACATCTGGAAACTCGAAGCAGATGACAGTGATCGACAGTTGCCTCGTTTCCGGTTCTGCGTGGACAGGCTGAACGCTGTTGAGAACGACCGCAACAAGAATCAGTGTTGCTAGTAACGTGACTGGCTTCAATCAGGTCCCTCTTTTGGCCTGAGCGATTGTTGGTATTGTCGGAGTGCCTTCTTGGTTATCATCCATTTTCTTCCAATCTTCACTGCTGGTATTCTTCTCTTTCGGGCCAGAAGGCTTAGGTATTCTTGGCTGTAGGGAGAGTTCTTGCTGGCTTCTCTCAATGTGACTAGTTCTTCCCCTTTTTCAGTCGGTTCGAGAGTTCTGAGGTAGAGGTCTAGGGATCTTTCGACTGCTGCCGCTATGAAGTTAACGAATGGACCTGGATCTCCGTCGTCGGCCTTCTTCAATGTGTCATAGTACTTTCCTCTGTCTACGTTCAGTATTGTTGTAGGGGGGTATCCTTTTCGGATGAGTGTGAGGTTCATGAGTAATCTTGCGACTCTGCCGTTTCCGTCGTGGAATGGGTGGATGTGGACGAACTTGTGGTGTAGTGTTGCGGCTTCTTCTATTGGTCGGAGTTCATCTGGATTCTGATTGTGCCATTTCACTAAATCCTTGACTAGGTATGGTACATCGTAGGCTGGAGGTGGCGTGAATTCTGCTCCGCCTATTCTGATCTCTCCGGTGCGATATCTCCCCGCCTCTTTCTCTATTCCTTTCATGACTATTTGGTGTAGGTCGAGGATGTTTTGTTCCGTGAGATTCTTCTCAGTCAGTTTCTCGATGTATTGGATGGCTTTGGGGTGGTTTCTGACTTCGAGATGTTCTCTGAGGCTTTTTCCTCCTATGGTCAGGCCTTTTTCCAAGATCAGCTGTGTTTCTCTGAGTTTCAAAGTGTTTCCTTCGATGGCATTGGAGTTGTAGATATATTCGATATCCAGCTCTTGTCTAAGTCTTCTCAGGAGGGATGGTGGTAGGGGGCGGAGAGCGTCGAGTCTCTTCTTTTTCTCTAGGATTCGGTCGTGCACTCTGCCTTCAAGCAGGTTCATCCATGTCACCCGATAGGCTATCGTATCGGATCAGTTAAACCGATATTAAAGCGTATCGGATACATGTATCACAATAGGATCCTAGGCTTTCATAGACAAACAACTTCATACACGCGCAACGAGAATCCTGACCGTAAGCCTGAGCGGCGTCCCAGATCAGTTCTCAGATAGGGGGTAGCGCCTTGGAACAGGTCGCTCAGCGGAAGCCTTTTATCCGATGTGAGATATTTCTCATATGAGAGAAAGTTCATATGAAGCGCGGCCTGAACACAACCTGCAGCCTATTCTTCTCTACGCTGTCCAACCCTACGCGGCTCGCGATATTGGAGCTCCTACGCAAAGAATCGAAGAACGTGACAGAGATCACCAAGGCTCTAGGCGAAGACCAGACCATGATCTCTCATAATCTCCGTCCACTCGTCAGGTGTCGCTTCGTATTCACAGAGAGAAGGTGGAAGGAGAAGGTCTACTCGCTCAACAAGGAAAGCATGGGACCTCTCTTCGATTTGATCGCTAACCATGCACGGAAACACTGCCCCAGAAAGGGGAAATGTCAGGAGGCAAGGTGAATGGTCAGACGAAGCATGATCAAGATCAACGAGGATCTCTGTAATGGATGCGGAAAATGCGTCCTCCCATGTGTGGAAGGAGCGATTACGATCGTCAACGGCAAGGCGAAGGTTCTGAGAGAGGAGGCCTGCGATGGGCTCGGATTCTGCGTAGGAATCTGCCCAACTGGAGCTCTATCGTTGGAAGAGAGGGACACAGCTGCATTCGATGAAGAAAAGGCCCGCGTGCATCCGTCAGCCAGCCAAAGAATCATTGCCTCATGCTTCAAGTGCAAAGGCTCCGAGGAG
>CAZGZF010000070.1:0-2694 GCA_964529995.1 uncultured Candidatus Bathyarchaeia archaeon | reverse complement strand
CTGGCGGAGGCCTCTACATGATGGTGGCGGGAGTCACAGGGATGATCTCCGCAGAAAGCGCTCAGAGAGCCGCCCTAGGGGCAGGGGCATTGCTGATCGATGTCTTCTCATTCTCCGACCCACGCCCCGATTTCGAGATGATAGAGACGATGAGAAGCATGAAGCCTGACATGTTCCTGGTTGCCGGGGGAATTGATGGTGGAGCAGTCAACCAAGTTCTGGAGATGGCGCATCTGATCGGCGCGGCGGACATGAAGCCCAGATTCGGCGCTCAGTTCCAGCTGCCCGCGATCTTCGCAGGGAACATAGAGGCTAGAAAGAGAGTTTTGGACGTCCTGTCTGAGAGGAAGTACGCGGTTCAGGCTGTCGACAATGTCCGTCCGGCTATTGAGAGAGAGAACCTTGGACCGGCCAAGGAGGCCATCTACGATTCCTTCAGACAACATGTGATCATCCATTCTCCAGGATACGAGAAGCTTGCCAGCTGGGTCGATGAACCCTTAGTGCCAACTCAAGCCGCGATAGGGAATATACTCTATTCCTACTCCATGGAGAGGAAAGCGAACCTGCTGGCAGTGGACGTTGGCGGAACCACGACCGACATCTACTCAGTCTATAACGGCGTCTTCAACAGATCACTGAACGCGGACATCGGGCTGACATATGGAATCAGCAACATCATGAAGATGGCGGGAGTCGAGAAGATAATGCGTTGGATCCCGAAGGAGATGGGTGAGAGAGAGGTTCGGAATATCATCGGGAACATGATGGTTCTGCAACCCGCTTCCCTGACGCCTGATGAGGTTCTCGTTCAGCAAGCTGCAGCCAGAGAAGCGATCAGATTGGCGGTTGAGAACCATGAGGGGATTGCAAGCAGACTAAAGGGCGTCAAGATCGTGCGAACTATAGCCGACATTTTCGGCCAGACTCTAGAACCGACATACTTGGATCTGATGAAGACCAGAGTAATCATAGGCAGAGGCAAGATCTTCACTCAAGACCAGGTCTCGGACGCGGCTATTGTACTTCTCGATGCCCTTCAACCTGAGGGAGTCACCGAGATAATGGTTGACAAACTCGACGTGATGCCTCACCTCGGGATGCTCCTCAAGACGAACCCTGAGGCAGCCAAGCAGATACTCCTGAGAGAGGGACTCTCCAGACTCGCGACATGTGTGGCTTTCAGAGGTAGATCGACCAAGGGACAGGTCACGATGAAGGTTAAGATAACGAGAAGCGACGGAGCCACATCGGGATGTGAAGTGCGATTCGGGGAGCTGAAGACGATTGCTCTTGGCAGGGGAGAAAAGGCCATGCTTGAGGTGATACCGAGAAGAGGACTTGATCTCGGAATGGGAAGAGGAAGAACATTGGAAACTGAGGTAATCGGAGGCAAGCTTGGCCTAATACTTGACGCCCGAGGAAGACCTCTCAATGTGCCAGCGGAGAAAGACATCTTGGTGAGATGGAGGAGCTCACTCACGGGGGAACAGCAACCATCATCGTGAGCGTGATCTGAGATGTCTGAAATGGAGAAGAGTAGATTCGAAAGAGACACGTGGATCAGGAAGACCAGGCGAATATCTACTCAAGGACAGGTTCTCGTGAAGACTGGAGATCTAGTTAAGCCTGAAACGGTCGTGGCCAAAGGTACAGTCGTGAACCCTGATGTTCGGAAGGTCATTATCTACGGCCAGCTCGACATCGACCCAGACGAAGTGGAGAGGTACATGCTGAAGGAAGAGGGAGACGAAGTCAAGAAGGACGAAGTTATCGCAATTCACAGATCGTTCTTCGGTCGCTCAACGAGAGTCTGCAGGTCACCTATCGACGGAACGATAATGTCCTTCTCGAAATCCTCAGGGTCAGTCTTGATCAGAGGAATGCCGATAGCAGTCGAAGTCAAGGCTCACGTGCCAGGCAAAGTGGTGGAGACGATTCCAGGCGAGGGCGCAGTGGTCGAGTCCAAGGGCACTCTTATACAAGGGAGATTTGGCGTTGGAGGAGAAACGGTCGGAGAACTAGTGATAGCCGTGGCTCGACGAGATGAAGCCCTAACGGAGGAACTGATTACGAACGAGCTCAAGGGAAAGATCATAGTCGGAGGATCAATTGTAACCATTGACGCGCTCAGAAGAGCCGCAAGCCTCGGCGTAAACGGAATAGTCGTCGGCGGACTAGATCAGAAGGATCTTACAGATTTCCTAGGCTATGAAATTGGATTGGGAGTGACAGGGAAGGAGGAGACCGGGCTCACAGTGATCACAACAGAGGGATTCGGCCCTCACTCAATGGAAGAAGAGACCTTCCACCTGCTAAAGTCGTACGAAGGAAAACAGGTAAGCATCGACGGCTCAACTCAGATCCGGACAAGGATGCTGCGCCCAGAAGTGATCATTCCATCATGACTAGCTGAGCGCAGGGATTCTCTTCTTTAGAACCGAGTCGCTATTGGGCTAAGCCTGGTTCGAGCACCTTGAGCTCTGAGAAAGAGTGATATCTTAGCCCTACACGCAGCTCAGGATTCTGAGATCGGCCACCGCATAGATAAGTGGCTTGGCCTATCAAAAAAGAGTAACCACTCTGTAGAGAATAAACGAAAATAGAGCAGGCACTGGTACCGATAGTACCCATGCAAATACGATTCTTCTGCTGGTGACCCATTTGACTGACTTAGCCCTGTGGGCGAGACCA
>CAZGZF010000069.1:0-2928 GCA_964529995.1 uncultured Candidatus Bathyarchaeia archaeon | reverse complement strand
TGTCTCTGGCCTTGTATACTATCCCCTTCCCACCTTCACCGAGCTTCTTCAGAACGGCATACCTACCGTTCTGTAGGTGTTCAAGGGAAGACAATTATCTCCGCCAGGTTGGCCCCTTGCCTCTAGTGTTTCGCTCCTCCAGTTCTTAAAGGCTATCTCATTCGTAACCTGTATCGGCCAAGCGTGAATGCCACATGGCGTGAATGAGGCTAGTTCGGCCGACGAGAGCTTTCAGCTATGGTTGTAACCCTGAAAGAGTAGTCTGGTTCCCGCCAGGAGTCATGACTTTGCATATCAAGCTGTCCTCCTCTACAGCGCCTCATTCCACAGACAACGGTTTCGCCCCAGGAAACTAGGAAAAACCGCAATTCTTGTATAAGGATTGTTTCTACTTCGTTGAGCCTTAGCTAGGGAGATGGGTCCGGAGTTGTCCAAGGATGAACTAGAGCTGTGGAAGCAGAGGAAGCTGCTCGAGATGCAGAGAAGGGCGTTGATGAGACAATCGGAAGAGAAGCGTCGCGAGACCGTCGAGAAGAAAACTGAGGATCCTGAAGCCACTCTCAGAAAGCTGTTTCAGGGTAGGGCTGAGGAGGTCTACGACGCGGCAAAGCGTCAATTCCCGGAAGTAACCGCAAAGATTACACAAGCGCTTTCGAGACTGATCTCGAAAGGAGAGCTAACAGGGCCCATTTCAGGCGAGGAGCTCTACTGGTTCTTCAGAACCCTTGGCCTCAGCGTTAGGCTTGAGACACACATAAGGTTCGTAGAAAGTGGAAAGATAAGGACGATCGCTGAGAAAGTGCGAAGCGAGTAGCAGATTCGGCTAAGAAAAGAAGGGAAAGCGGGCTGAACTCTATTCAGGTCCTTTGGACCGCTTTCATATTCTGGAGGTTGTTATAGTCTTTTCTACAGGTGGTCACGGCGGGGTTATCTTGATCGCCTTCGTCGGGCATTGAATCTCACATGCCAAGCATTGAATGCAAGCAGACTCATTGACGGGATCTGACTTCTTGGCAGATGTTGGATGCCCTGGCGAATCTACCATTTCGAAGACTGCCACAGGGCAGACGCTGACGCAGACCTCGTCGCCGTTGCAGACATCTTGATCGACAGCGACGGTTGTTCCGTGGATTCCAAGCTTCTCAGGAGGCTTCGCTTCTCCCCAGACTTTGTGGCCGCTATGTTCGCCTGTCGCTTTGAGATTCTTCTGAAACTCGGGATCGATCGGCATACTTACATCCCTAGCCGACGTTACAGTGAAGAACGTGTATTAAAGCTCTCTTAGCAATTGAAATCGGATCAGCAGTATCAGGAGCAAGAGCCTCGACGGCCCACATTTCTACTTTCGGAAACGCCTATCTCTCTGGCAACATCGTCCAGACGTAACTCCTTCAGTTTTTGCTCAGTGGGGACTCCTGTACGCACGTCCCATCCTCTCTCCGCATAGTACTCATCCAGCATAGGTTCAAGTTCAAAGATAGATCCCTTTGAGTTTCCACTTCTAAGAGGTTCGCGGAGAAATCTGCTTGGCATAGTGTCATCCCTTCTGGTGATGCCTTCTCGGACAAGGAAAGCCCTCTCAATGTTCACTATTCTTTCTCCAACCTGGGCTACAGCTGCCGCATCCATGTCTAAGCCAGTGGCCGCGCTGATCGCTTCTGCGGCTTTTGCGAATGGGAGGACCTCCATGTTCTCGGCAATGTTCTTGCAGACCTCTAGGGCGTCGACAACAGCGCACCAGTTTTCGAAGTAATTCACAAGTTTGCCCTTTCCCTTCCACTGTAGACGCTGCGTCGCCTCCGGTACGCTGAATAGCTCTGCGCCTCGCCTTGGATCATCGCTCAACTCGATGAACGGTTCGGCCCTCAAGTGATCTCCACCACGGGTGGCCACGGCGAACCCGAGCCCGTATCCCTTCAATCCTCTTGGATCGGCTTGGATCATCTCCAAGCCTTTGATGTGCATAGCTACCTCTTCACCGAAGCCAAGCGATCTGGAAGCTGCTCTCACACCGTCTGCCAAGACGTTGCCAAAGCCTTCTCTCTTCACAATCTTCTCTATCAAGAGCAATATCGCCTCCGCATTCCCCCACGATAGGTCGAGCCCGTCAGCCTTCTCCTTGCTGAGCCAGCCTTCAGCGTAGCACTCCATCGCCCACGAGATGCACTCTGCCGTTGTGAGGGCATCCATCCCAAGCTTGTTGACCGTGTCGTTGGCTTTGAGCGCCAACCCGAGATCCGCGTTGCCCACCCTTGCCGTGAATGCTGACAGGGACTCATACTCTGGTCCCTCTCCTTCTAGCCCTGCAAACTTCCCCTCCCGGACTGCGTAGAAGCGGCTGCATGGAATGTTACAGCTAAAGCACGCGCGAGACTTCACATTGTAGCTCTCAGCCAATCGCTCTCCTGAGACTTCTGACGCGTGCTCGAATACTCCTTCCGTGAAGTGCCTTGTTGGGAGAAGCCCCATCTCGTTGACAGGTGCAAGGATGCGTGTAGTCCCCATCTTGACGCGGGGCCAGTATTGGGGATGCTGGTAGATCGCTTCTTCGATTTCCTCTGAGATTCTCATGAACCGGTCAGGCTCAGCGACCTCGACCGGTTTGCTTCCCCGAATCACTATAGCTTTGAGCCGCTTCGACGCCATGACTGTACCCATACCGGTTCTGGCGGCGGCCCTCATCAGATCCGCGAAGATCCCCGCGAACTTCACGCCGTTCTCAGCTGCAGGCCCGACAACCGCCGTTTGAACAGTGTTGTCCTTCAGATTGTCCCTAAGGATCTTGTCCGTTTCGTAGACGTTTCTTCCCCACAGATGCGACGCATCTTCGATGCTGACAGCGTCGTCGTCAACGAATATGTAGACGGGCTTGGCGCTTCGTCCTTCGATTATGATTTGGTCGTATCCCGCGTACTTCATCTCCGCTGC
>CAZGZF010000068.1:0-3099 GCA_964529995.1 uncultured Candidatus Bathyarchaeia archaeon | reverse complement strand
AGTTCGGAACGGCGACATTCGTGTTAGGAACTCCGGGCCACTCTTGGCAGAACACGGCTCAGTCAGGCATGGGCATCGGACACAAGTCACTGATCTTCGCCGCGAAGACCATCTCAGCGTCTGTAGTTGACCTGTTGACCAAACCGGAACTGTTGAGGAAAGTCACAGATGAGTTTGAACGGAAGCTCGCAGTGAGGGTCTACAAGTCGCCTTTGCCTCCTGAGGTGAAGCCGCCCCTAGACCTGTGGTCTAAGTAGAATCGCAGATACTTGGACGGTATCTCTAGTAGCCAAGTTCTTTCGGGGATTCGGCCTGTAGACTTGTCGATTGTCCTAGCGATGCATTTGGATTCTGCTATGCTTGGAGGAAAGGATATTTGCTTCGAATGATCATTCATGTGTAGGTGAGCCATGTGCCGGTTGAGGTTTTGACCAGAGAGGAGATTGAGAGGATCGTCGAAGAGAAGATCAGGAAGCTGTTGACGGAAAGCGTTCCTGCCTCACAGGGAGTGGACGAAACGAGGGTTGAGATCGCGAAGCTGAAGGCTCAGATTGCTGAAATGAGCGGCCGAATCAGCGATCTGGCAGCGAGACCCGCTGCTGGGGCTGTGCCGGCGCCTCCGATCGAAGACATCTTGAGGAGTGAACTCGGAGGGCTTGCGGAATTGCTTGAGATTCGAAGCCAGCCAGATCAGTTGACTCTGAGACCTAGACGATATCTTGGCTCACAGGATTTCAGATCTGTAAGCGAGGTTCTCAGAAGACACGGCGGGTTCTGGTCGTCTATGAATAGATTTTTCATAATTCGAAAGGCCAGAAGATGACCGTGTGAATAGTCAAGGCATGGGACAACGCCGCGTACAATTATCCGGGTAGCTCATTTAGAAATCGGTCTAAATCTTCCCCAACATGTTCGCCGCGATATCCTCCCTCCAATACGCCGAATGTATGCCTTCCCAGAGCCTGAACCTTCCTTCCGATCTCTCGGAAGCAATTCGAACTCAAACCCAACGAAGCTAAATCTCCATTGTGACAGTCGAAGCCCGCTGAGACGGCAACTACCTCCACTTCTTTCATATCGACGTGATTCAGCGCCTTGTCCAGAGTCCTAAGGTACAACTCGTCTCCCGGAGGTGTGAAGAAAGGGAAGTTCAGGCAGTTTCCCTCTGATTCATAGCCTGTGCCCGGATAGATGCCGACTCTGTGTAGGGATATGACTTTGACGTTAGGGTCTCCTTGGAAGATCTCCTCGGTTCCATTACCATGGTGCCCATCAATGTCCAAGATCAGTGTCGGCTTGTTGAGGCACTTGACTGCAACTGCTATGTTGTTGAGATAGCAAAAACCCAATGTGGGAGCGCCCAAGGCCCTTCCGTTTCTTCCGGCATGGTGGCCAGGAGGCCTCATCAAAGAAAAGGCTGGCTCCCTTGCTGCAACGATCGCTCCCCCAGCGCTGAGACTTGCGTACTCGTAAATATCGCTGCCACCTGGAGTGTCTCCATCGAAGAAGCCTCCCCTCTTCACTCTTTCAATCCACGCCTTGCTGTGAACTCTGAGTAGGTCGTCCTGAGAGGCGTGCTCAGGCTCAAGAAACTCGAAGCCTCTGCTCTTGAGAATCTCGTAGGCCCTTCTCACTCTTTCCGGATCTTCGACATGCCCGAAGTACGAGTAATCTAGACATCTCTCTGAGAAAACGACTCTCTTCATAGGTAGAAGTAGCCTATCGGAACATAAATCGCTTGCATCACTTGAGCAACATCTGCTCGGAGAGGTCTCGGCTTGCTCACTCTCTGTCTTGGGCAGGTGCACGTTCGGGCAATTGAGAGTACCTTCCATCCGCAGTTCTGTAGACGGCCAGTCTGCCCAATGTCTCCCAGCCAGTATCTGAAGGATGTCGAACCTGAACTGTGAGCACTTCGGCTGTGGGATCGGTCTTCCCAGGCCAGATTGTCAAGCCCAAGAAGTCTCCATTGGGCAATCTGGCTGAAAAGCGGGCCTTGGGCAGGGACTTGCTTGACAAACTCCAATCCACCAAATGTGAAGGTATGATCGTCCTTGTGTAATAAATGAACGGTTCCATTCACCGTAGGAATCCAACTCTACTGGACTGCAGCTTCCGAGAGGAAGCTTCGGTCTTGTCCATTCGTGGCAAGCAGCGATGGCATGAGAATTGTGGCATGTTCTTAGGCCTTACAATGGGCTCGCCTTTTAGCGGCAGATTACCGTTAGTCATATTACCTGTCCTTGTTCAAGATTGATCGAGGGATTAGTCATGAAGACTGAGAGAATACTATACTTTGACTCGCCTGGCAAAGAGAACACGGAGGAGACCATGAAAGCCGCGCTCGAAAGAGCACGAGGGTTGAACATCAAAGACATTGTTGTTGCCTCAACGACGGGAGCCACAGGAGTAAGAGCTTGCGAGGTTTTCAAAGGCTTCAATGTTGTGGTTGTTACGCACCACGTGGGGTTCCGTGAGCCTGGCGTCCCCCAACTCTTGAAGCCCAATGAGGAGAAGATTAGAACCTTGGGCGGCAGGATCTTCACAGGTATCCACGGCCTCTCAGGAGCGGAACGGGCGATAAGGACGAAGTGGAACACGGTTCAGCCCGTGGAAATGATTGCCGACGCGTTGAGGCTTTTCGGCGAAGGAGCAAAGGTCTGTGTCGAAATAGCCATAATGGCGGCTGACGCTGGCCTGATACCGGTCGACAGGGACATCATCGCTATTGCAGGGTCAGGATCAGGAGCTGATACCGCGTTCGTTGTGAATCCAGTGCACGCCAACAATCTGTTCAAGATGACTGTGCGAGAGATAGTCTGCAAACCCAGGACCAGAGCCTAAGCGAGACTAAGCCCCAGATCAGAAGTTTCCAAGCCAACCTTGGTCTCTTCCCTCTTCGTCCAGTACGGAGACGAAGGAGATAACCCTGCTTTTCACTTCGTGACCGGCAGAGTAGATGTTCCTACAACGAAGAGTAAAATTGCGATTGCATTTCTCACACAAGAGCAGATATGAGACGGTGTCTTCGCCATCTCCAATGCTCCTAACTGATCGTTCCAGCAGTTTCAGAGAAGATGGATCATCATTCAGGCAGTA
>CAZGZF010000067.1:0-3125 GCA_964529995.1 uncultured Candidatus Bathyarchaeia archaeon | reverse complement strand
GCTGCTGGAGGATTCATATATGTCTCGGGCTCGGATCTAGTTCCACAACTCCACAAAGAGACTGAAATGAGAAGATCCATGTTGTCTTTTGGCTTCTTCCTAGTAGGAATCTTGTTCATGTGGGTTCTGAGACTCACATTTGAAACGTGACATGGACGCTTGGGAAATCTTCTCGACTACACGCTCTGAGAAAGGACCGGATGATTGGGCCTACTTCGATTGATCCTCGCCAGAATCATCAGGTTTCTACAATATTTTCCTGTGCCTCTGAGGATCATCGCCTTAGAGCTCTGCGGAACGGCTGCCTTATCACAACAGTCTCTTTGACAAAGCCAAGAAGCACTGCGATCGTGAATATTCCGATGATGGAATTCACGTAATAGGGCATGCCGTATCCAGGCACGGCCAACCCTCCGATCTTCCAGCCTTGAAATCTAAACAGATCATATAGGTAAGTGGCTATGATCGGCCCTACTATGTCTCCTGCTGTGAAGAAGCTGTTGTAGAGGCCGAAGAGCCTTCCTCGGGTTTCCTGAGGGGTCACGTCGGCAAGCAGGGCTCTCATTGAGGGCATGTACAAGTTGAAGGCGAGGTTTCTTACGGAGAGAACGACTGTCGCCTGAGTTGGGCTTGCAGTCAGTGGGAGAATCAATCCGCCAAAACGCGAGGAAATTCCGCCTAGGGCTATGAGTGGCTTTCTTCCGAATCGATCGGAGGCGCGTCCACCTAACCAACTCACGGTGATTCCGACAAGGCCTGAGATGCTCATGACAGAACCTATCTCAATTGGTTCCATGCCGAACTTGTCCTGGAAGAACAGAGCCATTACTGGGATGATGAACCCCAGAGACAGTCCATTCGCAAATGCCGTAAGCAGCAGTATTCTGAAAGGACGACTGGTCTCACGAAGGCCTAACACTGCATAAGAGCTCCGCGTGCGACCTGTTTTTGGTCCTGTTCTGCCAGCCGTCGCGGCAACGGGCTTATCTCTGACCTTCCATGCAACCAGAGCCATGGCCAACAAGGCGAGCCCAGCGTCGGCGAAGTACGGAATTCTATAACTGTTCTCAAGGCTGAAGAATTGCGAAGCAGCAAACTGCACAGCACCACCAAACACCGGGCCAACATTCCTTCCGAGTATGGCGCAAGATGAAACAAATCCCGCTGCTTCACCCCACTTCTCAGAAGGGACACTGTCCACCAACAACGCCTCCGCAGGCAAAGTCGCAGCAGCAGTAACTGCTCCGTTTACTGTCCTCACAAGCAGGAGCCAGATCCAAGAAGGAACCAGCCCGGTCAAGGCTCCAAAGATAACATCGCCGAGAAGGCCCCACAAGATGACCTTTCTTCTTCCGAGTCCGTCGGATAATCCCCCCAGTCTAGGAGACATTATTGTTGAAGCAATCATGAAACTAGATGTGAAGATGCCAATCGAAGCCACTGTGGCTCCCAGCGAGAGCGCGTAGTTGGGAAAATATGAGACAGGGATAGAGAAGGCCAATGTCTCTATGAAAGACACTATGCCAAGCACAAGAACAGTACCGCTGTAAACGCCTACGGATTTCATACGTCCACTCTGAGGTGAAGGCACAGAAGTTGTCCAGGCCCATATTTGACGTTTTCCAGTTCAATGTTGTCTGGCTCATAGCAAAAAGGCTAGTAGAGGCGGCATCACAACCTCAAGTGTTGGCGATGGTATGGAACGCGTGAGGCACTCGTGGTCCGGCAAGGACATACAAGAGTTGAGTTCACTCCTCAGGTCGCACAACTTTGATGTCAGAGAGTTTAGGCTCCCCAAGCCGGAGATTCGAATAGCCTACAAGGACCGGATAGAAGTGACGGCTGAGAAGTGCAAAGCGATTCTTGACCCATATGTTGCTCGCATCACATGTGATGGTGAACCTTCTGAGAAAGATGCAGGCCTGCGAAGACTGATAGAGGAAGAGTATCGCCACAATTTCTCCTTCGAAACGGCTGTGCTCTATCCCGCAATCTTGGCGTTCGCGGTGGCTATGGCGTTTGGATACCTGCGCTAGATGCAATCGCTTTGGCTTGTTCGACCCATGAAGGCTGATCTTGAACTGCCCAAACAGGGGTACCATGCGGCGTCGGGGTCCCCGTTCGACAGATGAGGATCGATGTCGCCTAGAGACAAGACGTATGGCGTCGTCGTGGTTCTAGGCGGTCAAATAGTTCGGGAAGAGAGCGGGGGCGTTAGCCTAGCCTTCCACACGGAGATGAGAGCAAGAGCAGCCGGACTGACATACAGCCTCGGCATGACTAGAACCCTAGTCATTACTGGAGGGCACAATGTTGGTGTGAGATACTCTTTGAGAGACAATAGAGTGTTCGAGAGGCCGAATCTCAGTCCGTTTGCCCTCATCAAGGCGAAGCTATATCCCTCAGAGGCCTCTGTTATGGCAGAATTCGTTCACAGAAAATATGCAGTCCCCCGCGGCGCAATGATCTTGGAGGAGAACTCAATAGATACACGACAGAATGCACAGGAATGCAGGAGGATAATCGAAAGACTGTGCCCAAAAAGCATAGGAGTCTTGACGCTTCTCTACCATATGGAGCGAGCTATTGAGGATTTTGCGATGGAGGGGTTGAAGGCCGAGCCGATCTACGCAGAGGACCTGCTGATACTTGAGGACCGATCGTGGATCGACCGAATAGTCGAGTACTACTCGAGCCCCAGAGGCGGAAAGCAGTGGAACCCGCACAAAATTCGCACCAATCTTCAGGAAGGAAAGGGCGTGTCTGCAGGATTAGTTCAAATCTGAAAAAGTGCCCCCATCGTAATAACATGATCGTCAAGTATTTCCCTCCGACTTGGAAACTCTAGGAACTCAGAAGGGTTGAGTCTGAGTGGCTGTCGATGAATGGTTCCATTCTTTCACTTGGCTAGGAGTGATAATGATCTTGCTGGGGGTACTGTTCGTCTTGGCGCCCTACCTGGCCAGATATGTCCCGGAGATCGAGAAGCTACCTCCGATCTTGATCTACGTCTATCGGCGCGACGGCTTCTACTTTGGAACATCTCCGATACTCTTGGCAATATCGATCTTGTGGCTGATCGTGTCGCTTCTCAGCCGAGGCTCAAAATGATTCGATATAGTTTC
>CAZGZF010000066.1:0-3299 GCA_964529995.1 uncultured Candidatus Bathyarchaeia archaeon | reverse complement strand
TTTCTGCGAGTGGTTTGGCTGTTGCGCCAGGGTTCATAGACACGCACAGTCACTCCGATCTATTGTTCTTCTCTGACCCACTCGCAAAATCGAAAATCACCCAAGGAGTCACGACCGAGATCGTCGGTCAGGACGGCTTCTCAGTAGCCCCCATTCGCAAAGAGATTCAGCCCGAGTTGGCCAGGTACCTTTCTGGGCTTGCCGGTCAACTCGAAGACTGGAAATGGGACACATTTGACTCGTATCTCAGCCAAATATCGGAGCTACATACCGCAATCAATGTGGCCTCACTTGTCGGCAACGGAACCCTACGGGCCTTGACCGTTGGATTCGATCGGAGGGCTCCCAGCGAGGAAGAACTTGAGCAGATGAAGACGCTTCTAGCGGAGGCCATGGAACAGGGCGCGGTCGGCATGTCTTCAGGACTCATCTATGCCCTCAGCTCATACGCAGACGAGAACGAACTTGTAGAGCTTTGCACCGTTGCAGCTAGGTATGGCGGCGTCCATGTTACGCACATGAGAAACGAAGCCGATCGATTGATGGAATCGGTTGACGAAGCGATCCGGATCACGCGCAGATCCAAGATACCTCTTCACATATCGCACCACAAGGCTGTTGGCAGGAGCAATTGGGGAAAGACGAAGCAGACGCTGGAAAGGATCGATTCGGAGATAGCGCGAGGACTTTCGATATCATGCGACGTTTATCCGTACACTGCGGGAAGCACGATGCTTTCTGCTCTGCTGCCTCCTTGGGCTCTGGAGGGAGGACCCAAAGCTCTTCGAGAGAGATTGAGGGACCCTGAACTGAGCGGTCGGATCATGAAGGAGCTTCAGGAAGGATCTCCGAGCTGGAGTAGCTACGCTCAATTGGCTGGCTGGGACAAGATTCTGATCACGTATTGCAAGGCTCCAAGAGAAGTTGAGGGCAAGAGCCTCGCCCAGATCTCGAAGGAATGGTCGAAGCCTCCGGCACAGACGGTGGTTGACCTTCTCCTTGAATCTGAGGAGGCTGTCTCGATGGTGGTGTTTCACATCTCAGAGGATGACGTCCGGAGAGTCGTCGCCCATAGATGCTCAACGATTTGTACAGATGGCCTGCTAATTGGGAATCCACATCCACGCGCATATGGAGCCTTCCCGAGAGTCCTTCGAAGATACGTGATCGAGGAGAAGATGTTGGCTCTGGAAAGCGCGATCAAGAAGATGACCTCAGTCCCGGCTTCAATCTTTGGACTCAAAGACCGAGGCATCATCAAGGAAGGCGCTTTCGCTGACTTGGTGATATTTGATCCTCAACAGATACGTGACACAGCCACATACGAGAATCCGAGGCAATTTGCTGAAGGAATAAGATGCGTGGTCGTCAACGGACAGGCCGTCCTTCGCGAAGGACGGCTCTCAGAAACTCGGCCAGGAAGAGCACTTCGAAGAGAAGGAACTACCCGAAATCCGTCCACCGAATAGAATGGACCTAGTTGGCTCTCAGCCAGGCTCCGCACGTGTTCGGCCCAGCCTTGAGGAATCATGATCTGGCCACAACGCATCCAAAGCCGCACCTTGCACAGCTGGGATTATCGTCATCTGACAAGACTGCTGTACGGGATAGTGAATAAGGCGTAGCCGCGCACCCGCCGTCTTCATGGGAAGTGGCGCCTGTTCCAGTGGAGTCAAAACGTTGAATAATCGCTACGCCGAGAGAGAATCGATGATGGATGGCTCAGCTTCAGAGAACTGAGACAGTGGTTCTCGAACCGGGACGACCGCGCAAGGTGAAATGTCAACACCGGAATAGGAAGTATGTGATAAACCAGATCGAGTTCAAAATATGGAGATGCTCTGACTGCGGCTTACTTCAGAAGGAAGAGGGGTAGAGTCAAGCAGGCAGAGACGGCTACGTCAACCGGCCTCAGCATGAGGAAGCGATCTCCTAAGCTGTTGGATGAATCTCTCAGGCTCGTTCGGACTAACCAGAGTCTTGTTGCCTCTCTCGTCCACAAGGAGAACCAGACTATGCCTATTCGTGGCATACATACGAACCCTACCGATTCCTCTGAATGTGAAATGCCCAAAATACCCGTATAGCCCGCCGCTCCCGAACAACCTCATCCCCCACCAAGTCCATCTCCATCGTTCTGGCGTTTTCGCAACGGAGATCTCTGCTTCTCCTATTCGCCTCTTAACCGTGACCAAGTTGCCTTTGACAGTGTAACCTTGCGGGGCCCACAAGAGCGGCATAAGCAGAGCACAAGCAAAGAGGACCATTATGCCCACAGCAAGAATGAGACTGCCCAAGACAAGTGCGAAGACAACCGTGAGCATGACGAGTAGGAGAGACACGCTGGCCGTCATTCCTTTGATAAGGCCGTCCCAGGATAGTGAGAAGCTATTCTCTGCATTCATTTGCGTCCGGGATTCTGTGCGATAAGGGGCGATATAAGTAGCGTGGCGCCTTGTCGCTTTCCTGAGACATCATCGAGGTAGTCGCTCGGCGAACCACTGCTTCAGAGGCTCTCTCGCCGGGATCTTCTTCATCCATTCGGGGTCCTTGAAGAACTGCTCGTAACGGAAGGTTCTCAATTCCTCCAAGTGCAATGGACGGCACCCTGTACGGTCCTGTGTGTACAGGTGGAGTGGGTAGTTGTATTCTGGAGGCAACTCTTGAATTTGGCTGGTCGTGAGGGTCGCTAGAACTACTCCTGCCAATATCGCTTGGTGAAGGAATATTGCGTAACGCTCATCCTTCCGATAGAATTCTTGGAAAGAAGGCTCTCCGTATGCCTTGAGGAAAGTGTCGCACCAAGCCTTGAACAGCCGTCTTCTTGGCCGAGTGATCAGCAAGCCAGCGTTGAAGTACGGTCTGATTCTTGTCTCGTCCACGACGGTCGTCATGGGGAAGACACGGTCCTCGGGAACTCTGCAGTAACGGTAGATCAACGCCCAAAAGGGATCAAGCGGCTCATCATATCGTGAGCCCACAAGCGTATGATGGACAGGCCTCACACCCAAGTTCTTGTCATCTTGCAGAAGGAAATCCTTCGGCTCTTGAAGTACAACCGTGTCAGTAGCCAACCACGCAAGGAAATCTGTTTGTCCGCAAGCCATAGACTCAGCCAGAGCTGCGGCAAAGACATAACCTACGAACGGAAATCGCAAGACTTCCGGTGAAATCTTGAAGGACTGCAAGGAGACATCTAGGGCGAGAAGCTTGCCCTTGACCGCTTCAGAGAGCTGCTGTCCGTGCTCTGGGGTAAAGTACCAAATCGGAGCACGGGAATATATCCCTGCAAAGCTACG
>CAZGZF010000065.1:0-3371 GCA_964529995.1 uncultured Candidatus Bathyarchaeia archaeon | reverse complement strand
GTCCGTACAAGTATCTCAGTGTTTCCGCCGCTTCGTGGACTGCATACGATCCCTAAGAGCTTCAACAAGACACCGACGTATCACTCATTTGAATCGGATTTGAGTCTTCCGCTGGATTCCTGCTTTGACATTTGTGCCAACTTTCAGGCGGCTCGTGGACAGACGAGAAAGGTCAACACTATTCATAGACTCCCCCGGAGGCTTCTGCCACGTGTCGCAAAGTGACTCTTATCTTTCAGACTGGATAGGTTCTAGTGTGGAGTGTGCCTTCCATCTCGTCTTTGCTGAGTTCCCATGTGAAGCGGACTGGCGAGCTTCTTAGGCTTGGAGCTGAAGGCCAGGTTGATGATTCTAGGAGTAGGTTTGAGGCCGCCAAGGTTCTGTACGACAAGCTTCTGAGAGATCTGATTGTGTCTGAGCTCAACCTTGGCTTAGCTTATGAAACGGCTTCGAAGTTCTTCGGCGCTTCGAGGGTGAGGTATGCGGCTATTGATGGTTCGATGGATCAGGTCCTAACGGGTGGGTTGGCGGTTTTCTGGGGTGGAGCCTATGCCGTCACGGGTGACGTAGAATTCAGGGAGGACACTCGTCCCGCTGTCACATATGAGACTGGTTTTGTCGGGCGCGGTAGAGGTGTTTCGAGCTGTGTTCCGCTCTATGTCGACAGAATTCAGGATGTTGATCAGACCGTTCTAGAGATGTATCGCGGCGCTGAGAGTACGATCACGAAGCCAGTCACTGAGCAGGGGGTCGTTGATAATTCTACGATTGCGAGCTGGATCATGACTTTCGCGGAGTTCTATTTGGCATATCAGATGGTTACATCGGAGAGTGTTCGCATTCTGCTTCTTGATCGGAGTGTTTCGAGTACTAGGACCAGTCTGATGTATGACACTTCGAGAAAGCGGCGGTGGAGAACTGACTGTGCCATTTGCGACTTTGAAGTGGACGGGGAGCCCTTCGACAGTAACGAGATCGATCTTGCAAGGCATCACGTTGTCAACGTTGGGCTTGGTACGCCTCCGCCTCGGGGAGATTATCTCCGATACGCGGTCATCTATCTGCTGGAAAGCGAGAAGAAACCCATGAAGGTGAACGAGATTTGCGAAGCTCTCAAGATTCGTGGTAAGGACAGAGTGGAGAGAGTTGAGAAGCTTCTGACAAGATCCGTTCAAGAGCATTTTCTGATAGAGTCGCACGGTAGCTATTCGATCAATCCAAGATACGCAGAGAGCTGGGAACGGGCGAGGAAACTCGTGCTGACGATTGGGCGTCTGCTCTTTGAGGAGCCTTCTGCAAACCCGATGCGGGTCAAGAAGCATGGAGAGGAGCATTGGTTGACGACTCGGGATCTGGCGATGCTGACGCTCTTCGTGATCCACATGCTTATGGAGGAATGCTGGGCCAAGCGATGCCTTCTGATTGGGATAACGAAGGACACGACTGCTCGAGACTTCAGGAGTCACGTGATTCCGGTATGCTTCAGGTCGGGTATATGGAAGGGCGGCGACGTTGAAACCGTTCCTACGACGGATCGTATGCTCCTTCAGGCCGTCAGCATGTTGAATCATGAAGAGGTCGCTGTCCCGTGGAGTTTGATCGAGTATGACGCAGCTTTCCAGACGATCGTGCCTGACTTTCAGAATCGGCCGGGATTCGTGAGTGGCGCTGTGAGGAACAGGATTATTCCGGAGAGGCTTTTCGTCAAGACCTATCTCCAGCTTGATGTGGCAGACCGGGACCCGATGCTCAGGAGCAATGTGCTCTTCGTTGATAGGCTTGCCTATCCAGAGTTCGACCGCGATAGGACCGTGAGCTTCAAGCATGAGTACGTCGCATTGGAACCTGTTGAACCAATCCTCTATGAGAACAGATCCGTCCCGAATAGTATGCAGAGCCTTCTGATGGTCCTCTTGAAGGCGATGAGCGCCAAGAGCATTCCTGAAGTGTTTGGCCATAATAAGCCAATGTTCATAGCGGACAAGATAGCTAAGGAGCAGAGGCTGAGGATCAAGGGTGTGGTTGAGGCGACTGGGTTGTGGTTGGCGAACAACCCGAAGCTTCGAAGGTTCTCGTTCTACATGAACACTTTCCGGGAGAGGAGGGCTGAAGTTGAGTACGCAAGAAGAACTGCCTGAGCTATTTACGGATCTAGAAGAACGATTCTCGGCGAGGCTTAGTAACGTACTTGCCATGCGCAGGGCCGAGGCTCCGTCCGAGACCACGGGTATTTCCGCCAAGTATCTGTGCCAAGTTAAGGCGGAATACCAGAAGGATCTGATGGGCCTTCTTGAGGAAGGCATGCTCCTCGCGGTGCGGAACTTCAAATCACCAACTCAAGGCGCGAAGAGGTTCACGCTGCTTGAGATATCGCGGCTAGGACCTGAGCATTACGGGCTTCGAGGGCTTACTGACCAGAGCTACTACCCGTACCAGTTTGAGATCATTCAGCAGTCGGTTCAGGACTGGGATACCGATGACAAGTCGACCATGATGATTCAGATCTGGGCAATTCCGCTGAACTATGACTTGGCCGTGGATGAGAAGGGCGGGACGCAATATGTGAAAGGCTTCACCTACCCTGTCATAGCTGAACGCGTACACATACTCAACAGGAATACAATCCATCAGATGTACAACAAGTCGATCCTAGAGAAGATTGGGAGGCCGTGGCAGGAGATCAAGACAACTCCGATCGCTCGAGAGGACCCGCGTCTTGGAACGATCAAGATGTTCGAGTCCGAGAAGCAGCGCGTGCCAATCTACGTAGACTTCGACAGGCTGGTTCGCTACCACTTCGGAATCTTCGGCTTTACAGGTTGCGGCAAGAGCAACCTGCTCGCAAATATTCTGCGACGCCTCATCTACCACACAGAGAATACCAAGGTCGTTATATTCGATATCTCAATGGAGTACCCGTTTCTGCTTCAGGATGTGTTCGCAGACAAGGCCGTCACCTCAAAGCTCATTCTTGAAACGCCGATCCAAGACGAGGATCAGCTCTTCAGAATCATTGTGAAGCCAAGAGGATTCGAGAGAGACGAGAGATCGAAATCAGTCTTCAAGCGCGTAATGAATCAAGGAAAGGTTGACTGCTACGTGGAACCTACGGCTTCACCCCTGACCTATGGAACGGTTCTTAGGGACTTGCAGTCGCTTTCAGCCGCCAGAGACTTGACGGATAAGCCGCATTACCGAGACGCGATAGGAGAGGTCAGAATTGGCATTCAAGACTATATGCAGGAGAAGAGTGTTGCAGAAGACGATCTGATCGATCAGTCATTCGTGACGTATCTCGATAGGAAGTGTCGGGCTGCCATTGAGAAGTTCAGGGTGTGGGAGAGAAGCAACTTGGCTGCGTGGGCGACGAC
>CAZGZF010000064.1:0-3384 GCA_964529995.1 uncultured Candidatus Bathyarchaeia archaeon | reverse complement strand
AACGGGCAAGCCCGGCGTCTGCCTGACTACCGCCGGACCTGGACTCACAAACGCAATCACCGGGATGGCGACCGCCTACGCTGACTCTATCCCTGTTCTCGTACTGGCAGGAGAGATCTCTTCAAGCTTGATTGGTAAAAGGAAGGGAGTGCTTCATGAGACCGACCAGACTTCTCTCCTTAGGCCCGTCACGAAGCGATCTGTCTGTGTGCTCAATGCCGCAGATATTCCCAAGATAGTGAGCCAGGGCTTTCAGGATCTGACGAATGGAAGGCCTAGGCCGGTATACGTTGGGCTGCCCGATGACATCGTCGAGTCTACAGTTAACCTCCAACGGCCAGGGCAGACTGGCCGGGGCAAGAAAGCACAGGTCGAACATGTAGAGTCGATTGAGGCCGCCGTAAGACTCCTATCCCGATCCCGATCTCCAATCATTCTGGCGGGGGGAGGAGTCGTGAGTGCGAACGCATCGTTGGAGCTCGTTGAGATCGCGGAGAGTCTGACAGCCCCGGTCGTCACAACAGTGATGGGAGCGGGCTCCATAGCTGGTGATCATCCCTTGTTCTTGGCTAGGTCCAGGACGCCGAAGGTTGTGGATGAAATCTTCAAGAAGGCTGACGTCATGCTAGCCGTCGGCACTAGGTTCTCATCTCTCTCAATGAGTCATTGGGCGTTAAAGGTGCCGAAGAACCTGATCCACATTGACGTGGATCCGGAAGTCATCGGAAGAAACTACCGGCCAAGGATCGGCATTCGAGGGGACGCCAAGTCGGTCCTTCAGCAGATTTCTAATAGACTCAGATCGAAACCTCAGGCCGACAGATCTCATTGGAAGAAGACAGCGGAGGCACTCAAAGCATCAGAATGGAAAAAGCTGGAGAGCTCACATCCGACAGAGGTGAAGATCGTCATGGACATCAGAGCTGCTCTTGAACGCGATGCGATAGTCGCAGCAGATACAACGATCCTCTCGTACTGGATGCAGAGGATCTTTCCGATTTATGAGCCCCGCACATTTCTATATTCGTTTGGATATGCCGCGATGGGCTACGGTCTTCCTGCTGCCATGGCTTCCAAGATCGCCTTTCCTGAACGACAGGTCCTCGCCGTGTGTGGGGACGGAGGCTTCACGTTATCGTGCCAAGACCTTGCGACAGCGGTAGAAAACCACGTGAACATCCCGATCGTCCTACACAATAACGGCGGATTTGGAATCCTGAGACACATCCAAAAGACCCGCTTCAGGCAGAGATACATTGCCGTGGATCTGAGAAACCCGGACTTCGTGAA
Source organism: uncultured Candidatus Bathyarchaeia archaeon (assembly GCA_964529995.1). Lineage (GTDB taxonomy): Archaea > Thermoproteota > Bathyarchaeia > 40CM-2-53-6 > JALHTG01 > JALHTG01. The sequence continues at coordinate 2,094 of CAZGZF010000064.1, read as the reverse complement.
GTTCGCTGAGTCTTTCGGCGCTCAGGGGATCAGAGTGGAAGCGCCCGCAGAAGTAGCGCCGATCCTAAGAGAAGCTCTCCACGCTGACCAGCCAACGATAATCGATGTCAATGTGCCACTCAATCCACCTCCGTGATGTGACGTGACGACCGTTAGGTTCATTAGATTCTTAGAGCCCTTTGACCAAGGTTGCCAAGGTGAGTTGATGGCCCGCCAATCACGGTAGCTACCGTTGCGGCGAGAACATTTGCCTACAGAGACTTCTGGGCATCAAAGAATCACCGGGGGACTGACTTTTGCTCGATATGAAATTCGTTAGAGAGAATCCTCAAGCAGTTAAGGATGACCTTACTAGGAGAGGAGACCTAGAGAAAGCTGGGTGGGTAGACGAACTTCTAATGCTTGACGCAGAATGGCGCCGGATGTCGACAGAGGTCAACAAGCTGAGAGAGCTGCGGAACAAGATCACGGAAGAGATAGCAAGCCTACGAAGGTCCGGTCAAGACGCAAGCTCCAAGATGAAAGAGGCCGAAGCTATTCCAGGAGAGATAAGGGACAAGGAGAAGGCGATCGCGGATCACAGAGAGAGAATCGACTACATTCTGATGCGTTTGCCAAACCCGATGCATGGGTCCGTTCCTCAAGGAAGGGACGAGAACGACAATGTTGAGGTACGAAGGTGGGGCGAGGCACCAAACTTTCAGTTTGAGCCGAAGGACCACATAGACTTGGGGCTTTGCCTAGACCAGATCGACATTGAGAGAGCTGCAAAGGTAGCAGGCGCCAGATTTTACTATCTCAAGAACGACCTGGTCAGGCTGAATTGGGCAATTGTCAGCTTCGCTCTTGACCACATGAAGCGGAGAGGCTTCACTCTCATTCAACCTCCGTATCTACTGAGAAAGGAGACGGTGCAGGGAGCCGTCGACCTCTCAGATTTCGAGGGCGTGATCTACAAGGTTGAGAACGAAGATCTCTATCTGCTTGCAACATCAGAGCACGCAATGCTTGGGATGCACAAAGACGAGATCTTGGAGGGGGCAAGCTTGCCTCTCCGATATTGTGGCATAAGTCCGTGCTTCAGGAAGGAGGCGGGAGCTCATGGAAGAGACACTAAGGGGATATTCCGGGTGCATCAGTTCGAGAAGGTTGAACAGTTCATATTCAGTAGGCCAGAGGAATCTTGGAATGAGCATGAGCTCATGCTCAGGAACGCTGAAGAGATTTTCCAGCGACTCAAGTTGCCGTATCGAGTTGTGAACGTTTGCAGTGGAGAGCTTGGAACTGTGGCTGCCAAGAAGTATGATCTGGAAGTCTGGCTTCCGGGACAGAGCAAGTATCGAGAGGCAGTATCATGTAGCAACTGCACATCCTATCAGGCTGTGCGATCCAACATAAAGTTCAGAGATAAGCCAAATGAGCCGACCAGATACGTCCACACGCTTAACAGTACTCTAATCGCAACCGAGCGCGCTTTGGTCGCGATACTAGAGAACCATCAGCGCGAGGACGGATCCGTAGGGATTCCCGATGTCCTCGCTTCATACATGAACGGCCAGAGAGAGATCTCGGCCGGCTGAGACACAATCTGAAGGTCCGAAGCCAAGGATACAGAATTCCGATTCTTAGCCTTCGATGCTGACGGACGATTCTACGGCTGGCTTTTCAACATATGACCTCTGAAGAACTCGTGCAGCGTACAGGTTCACTAGGCTGTTCGGACTAGCCTCACCTGTGACCTTCCCCGTATCTTCCTTGATTGATCTCCACTTCAGCCTGGTACGTCCGCTCTTCGAGTTGTAGATAACCCCCAGAACACTCGAGACTCTTACGAAGGAAATCTCCCCTTCTGCGCGGACAGTTTCCTTGTCCTCAGCCTCAACGTACATGGCTCCAATTTGAGATGGCCTCTCCGGAAAGACAGAATGATCCTCAGCAAGCTCATCCGGAATGAAGGACTGGCAGGTGCTTAGTATCATGAACCTCCTAAAGCTCTCAAGATCACACACCGCCTCAACCTTCATGAAGACCCCGAGCTGGCGGAGGAAAGACCAGCGAAACCTTGCTATGGGCCCAAACGATTTAACTCTATTT
>CAZGZF010000063.1:0-3424 GCA_964529995.1 uncultured Candidatus Bathyarchaeia archaeon | reverse complement strand
TAGCCGAATAGGGCGCCGAGTCCCTCGAGGGCTTCCTCTTCCTTCTTCTTCTCTTCCTTTGCCTCGGCTTTCTTCTCTCCCGCAGAAGCTGCAGGCGCGACGGCTGCCACTGGAGCCACAGCAAGCGTCGACGCGTTCTTCAGAACCTCGTCGATCTTGACTTCAGACAAGGTTGCCACGAGCGCCTTCACTCTTGCGTCCTCAACTTTGACGCCAGCAGCGCCTAGGACTTTCCTGACTCCGTCTTCGCTAATGGGCTGACCAGCGGAATGTAATAGCATCGCGGCGTACACATACTTCACTGACATTACACCTCAATTGTGACGATGTCGAATCGAGCGGCTATCTCGATTTTGCCTTCTCCCTTTTAGCCTTTTCCTTTACAACTTTCTTCTTAGGCCTCGGTTCCACATACTCACCGATCGGCTTCTTCCTTGCCTTCGGCTTCCCGGGCTTCCGAGGCTTTTCCGCAACGGCTTTCTCCGGCTTAGCGGCAGGGGCTTCTGAGGGCTGAGCCTTTTCCAGCGGCGTTTCAACCTTAAGTGGCGTCGGGGCTGGGACAACTTTGACCTCAGGAGGCCTCGCCTCTTCTGGAAGAGCTTTTTCGGCCGAAGGCACCTCCACTTCTGGCGGAATGACTTGTGCTGGAGCAGGTGCCTCGAAGCTTACTGGCGCTGCCTCCTTGTTGGCTGATGCCAGGCTTTCCGATACGGCTTTCATCTCGATAAAGGCGTGTTTCAAGATTTCTGGCATCGCTATTTCAGCGGGATACTCCGATTCGACTGCCAGTGCCAACGCTTGTCGATGAGCCTTGCCCAGAATCGTCTGCGCTGTTTCTGGGGTCACATAGTTTGCTTCGACCGCGAGCCCTAAGGCTTGTCTAGCAGCGAGGGCAAAGTCGTCACTGTATGCTTTCAAGTCAAGCTGAAGATCATCTTGGCTGAAGATTAGGCCCTCATCGTAGGCTGCTTTGAGCGATATCCTCGCCTCTATGGGTTTGACGCCAAGCTTTGACAGAACCGAGGCCACCCTAGCATTGATCACATCTCCCTTATGGGCGACTACAGTGTCCTTCGAGACCCATATGCTTCCACCCTCTATCCTTGTTGGGATCTTTGCCTCGCTGAACTCGCTTATTATTGGTCCGGGCGGTAAGCCTGTGTTCCCCGCTGGAACCATTATCTCGCTGGTCGCGGTATCGCCTATCTTGGCAGGGACCCTGACCTTGCTCTTGTCGAGAAGGATCGCAAGCTCAAACGGGTCTATGTTGGTAAATAGAAACAGATTTGGGCCTGAGAGAGAATCTGCGAACTCGACTATGTTGTCTCTTTCCTTTTCCAGGGTCTTGGCAGCCTTTCTGAACAGCATGTTCTTCGTCACAAGCAACTTCACTTTGCCGCGGAGCTTCTTCCGCATCTCGAGAATCTGCGACGATCTTACCTTGGCGAGGTCAGCGACGGCCAAGGCCTTGTGCATCTTCACATTGTCTGCAAGTTGCTTCGCAGCCAAAAGCTTCTGTTCGGGTACTCTTCCATCGAGTCGCATAGCTGCCCTACCCTCTTGTGAGGGGAACCTTGATCGGTGATCCCATAGTGGGTTTTATCATCAGACTTCCAACGTTTCCTAGGCCTCTCTCTAGTTTTCCCTCAACCGCGGCCACCACAGCCTCTATGTTCTCAACAATCTTCTCTGTGGACATGTCGTCGGTGCCGACGCGACATTGAACGACAGGTTGGTCTCTCACTCTGATTCGAACAGTTCGCCGTTGCCTACTCAAAGCGTCCTCCACTACAACATTCGGTGGCACGGGTAGAGGCATCTTTCCTCTTGGGCCTAACACTGGTCCCAAGGTCTTACCAACCAACGGCATCAGTGGGGCCTCTGAAACGAATTGGTCGTACTGCCTTGCGATCTTGCGTGCCTCCTTCTTCTCTCTCCCCAGCCTCTCCAATTCATCTCTGCCCAGGACCAAGTCTGCGCCTCCCTTCTTCGCCCTGACAGCTAGGTCGCCTGTCGCAATGAAGCAGACCTTGACGGGCTTCTCCATCGGATTTGGGAGAAGAACCATTTCAGAGATCCTGCCTTCCTGCTTCTTCGTGTCTACGTCTCTGAGCTTGATGACTAGCTCGATTGCCTGCTTGAATTTCCTCTTCTGCGATTTCTTCTTCATCTCTTCCACAGCGTTGAGCAGGCTCTCTTTTGGCAGAGGCATTAGACATTCCAGCTTTCCGAAATAGACACCGCCAGCAATAAATAAACCCTTTACTGCTGTGGGGGGAATCATCTCTTGTTCTGGAAAGAATTAGGATCCGTTCCTCTCTACGCAGACAAGGTCTTGTCGTGTCTGCCGTCATTGATCTCCTTCATGATTTCTGTCGGCTCCTTTTCGTCGACAGTAACTCCCATGCTGATGCAAGATCCAAGGACTTCTTTCACTGCACCCTTTAGCGATGTGGAGTAGCTGCTAGGCAACTTCATCTGAGCGATGTTGATGACTTGGTCCATGGTGAGATTACCTACTTTCTGAGTCTTGGAGGTTCCAGAGCCCTTCTCGATTCCGAGTGCCTTCACGATCAGTGCCGATGTTGTGGGTGTGCCTACTTCTACCTCGAACTCCTTCGATTCGAGATCGACTATTATCTTGACTGGAACCTTCATACCAGCGTAGGCGTTGGTCAGCTCGTTTATCTTGTTCACTATCTGAAGAACGTTGACGCCCAATGGTCCGAGGACAGGTCCAAGGGGTGGACCTGCCGTGGCGCGGCCGCCAGCCACTAGAGCTTCAACTTGCTTCTTCTCTCCCACCTTCTCCACCTGCCTTCTGAACAAGTTTCACATAGTCAGCGTGAACTGTGATCGGGAGGGTTGCGAATCCCTCTTCGAGCAGCTCGATCGTCAACTCTTCCTTGGCCTTGTCAATGTCGGTGATCTTGGCCTTCAATCCCCTGAAGGGTCCTCCTACAACCTCGACGAGATCTCCTGAGCCTAGATCTTGAATCACAGGCTTCGTTACCAAGAATCTCTCAATAGCAGAGACGCCTATAACGCCCTTCGTTCGCGCCCTCGCATGCTTTATGCCTGAAATTGCTTCATCAACAAAATGAGGTCCCGGAGCCTCAACGAATATGTATCCCTTGATAATCTCTGGAGCGAGGATACTCGCAATCGGGAGCTTCTTTAATGTCACTCTCGATGTCAAGAGATTTGCCACTGTCTTCTCTTGGCCGCTCGTTGTTCGAACGGCAAAGATCTGCATCCTCGGCTTCTGCTGAGACAACTGTTCCTCTCCCTATGGAGCAAGGTTGATGAACCAGAAGATAACTCGCACCATGAAACCTATCATTCCCACTGCTACGACTCCGATCATGCTTATCTTGAAGAGCATCCAAAGTTCATCTCTGCCCGGCCTCGTCGTCGCTTGAAG
>CAZGZF010000062.1:0-3451 GCA_964529995.1 uncultured Candidatus Bathyarchaeia archaeon | reverse complement strand
GCGCTCAGCTTCAAGGTTGAGGCTGACAATCGCATCGTAGAGGAGAATGTATCCTTTGGTTCGATAAGAGTGGTTCCACTTGAGTCGGAAATGACTGCTAAACTCGTACTGTCCCCAGCTAAGGATCTTGACGTGGGAAGAGGGCCTGGTCACGGTTTGGAAACAACAGTCGAAGGCGGCGTTGTCGGCTTGATCTTCGACTGCAGAGGCCGGCCTCTCTCGATACCTGAAGACTCGGCTGTGAGAAGACAGAAGTTGCTTGAATGGTTCCAAGCGATGAACCTCTACCCTGAGCCTGTATACGAGAGGATTCGATCTGCACAAGTGAGTGGAGGAAGTTGAGATGGCGCACGCGTACACGCCCGGGCTCAAGGTCAAACGGTTCACGGTGGTAAGCAAGACGCGTAGGCTACCGATACTAGGCGAGGTCCTGGTGAAAGAGGGAGAAACGGTAACCCATGACCGAGTGGTGGCGAAGACGCAGGTTCCGGGAGAGATACACCTGATCAATGTGGCAAACGCGTTGGGGGTTGACCCCGAGGAAACCAGCATGTTCATGCTGAAGCGTCTGAAGGAGCCAGTTGCGAAGGATGAGGTCATTGCGAAACGCAGCTCTTTCTTCGGCCTCTTCAAATCCTTCGTGAGGGCGCCCGCCGATGGAACAATTGAGCTGATCTCTGACGTCACAGGCCAAATCGCTCTGAGGGAACCTTACGTTCCAGTTGAGATGACTGCGTACATACCTGGCAAGGTTGTCGGCGTAATGCCGAGAGAGGGCGTCACAATCCGCACGCCGGCCGCGTTAGTTCAAGGCATTTTTGGAGTAGGGGGAGAAGCCCACGCAGGGCTGAAGATGGTTGCAAAATCCCCTGACGAAGTTCTCGGCCCCGAAATGATCGATTCATCTTGCTCGGGCAAGGTCATCGTGGGAGGTTCGCTCGTAACGGGTGAGGCACTCGCGAAAGCGGTCAAGACGGGAGTCAAGGGAATAGTGGTTGGAGGCGTCGAGGACGAAGACTTGATCAAATTCCTTGGATATGAAGTCGGCGTTGCGATAACAGGGCAAGAAGACATAGGGTTGACCTTGATAGTTACCGAGGGTTTCGGCAAGATGAAGATGCCACAGAGAACCTTTGACTTACTCAAATCGTTTGATGGAAGGGAAGCATCTATCAACGGCGCCACGCAGATCCGTGCAGGAGTAATCAGGCCGGAGATAATTGTGGCTCTGGCTGAAGCCGAGGCGAGGGGTCAGGCAGAGGAAGAGGAAGAGGCCAGTGGAGGAATGGCACCAGGAACTCCGGTCAGAGTGATAAGAGATCCCTACTTCGGAGCGATCGGACAAGTAGCAGGCCTGCCCGTCGAACTGCAAAAAGTCGAAACCGAGTCGGATGTCAGGGTCGTCCAAGTAGAACTCGAGGACGGACGAAGAGTAGTAGTACCTCGAGCGAACGTCGAAATAATAGAAGAGTAGTCTCAGATCCCACTTCGAGAACTGCTTTTCTCAGCTTCTCTCCTGATCGAAGCGTTCCACATCATCGGACAATAGAACCCTTCTCGCTTCCCGAATCAAGGTTCACCGAGCTCCGGCCGCATCGAGACTACTCCTCGATTATCTCTACGTCGGCTCTTGGCACAACGACGGTGCGACCGTCCTCAAGCTCCACTCGTAGCACTCGGACAGGAGACTCGGTCTCAACAACCTGCAACTCGACGGGGAGGCTGACTATTTTGCCTATCTTGCCAAAGTCCGGGTCCCGTATGATCCTAACAGCCATCCCTGGCTCCATACCTTTGCTAGGAACATCGAAATCGTCAGCGCCTCTTTCCGGTTCGGGCTGAGGAACTATTATTTCTGGGCGTATCACCCCTGCCCTGATCTGAGTTGCGCCATTGATTGCTGCCTCCTTTCCTTCAAGCCTTTTGAGGAGGTTGAAAGTCCTATCAGACATTCGCATCTTGCCGAAGCCTTCAGTGATTATCAGAGTCAAGCCGACGTTCTCGTGACCAGTTATGGCTACACCAATCTCATATCCCAAGAAATCTGACAAGTCCTTGTCCTCTATTCCTCCGACAACGACTCCCTTCACGCCCAAGGAAACGCATCGCCTCAGAGCTTCAACTGTGACAAGAGATCCGCCGACGATGATCTTTCCACCATGCTCATCACGTATCTTGTCGACGGTTAGCACTTCGTCTGGCGACCGGACCGCAAGGACAACCGGGCCATGTGTTTCCCCGCCAAGACCGAAGATACCCTGAATCAGAGCAGCGTTCGTTCTGATTATCACGCCCTCACTGGGCAGGACCTTCTCAACCTGCCCTGGGATATATGCCATGACCTCAATCGGAACTGGCGCCTCAGCTATTGTCACTTGACCGGTCAGTTCTGATACTTGCTGGACGACTCCAGACGTGGGGGACTTGGCGACCGATCTGAACATTCCCAGGAAGCCTTTCTTCTCGGCGATGACATCACCTTTCTCGACTTTGTCCCCAACTTTTCTTCTCATGTATCTGCCTACATCTTCAGGGTCGACGCCCAAAAGGTAAACTAGCTTTACTATCTCCACTCCTCCCGGGACGGAGGTTCTCGCAACAGCCGTATCGAACTCAACCGTGCCGCCCTGTGCCACGAGGACTTCTCCAAGAATTGGAAGCCTCCTCACCGCTCTGATTGTCGTCGAAGCCTTGACTTTCAAGCCTGGAGTATAGGCGAGCGCCATCTCTAGCTTCCCTTCTCCTGTTCGCTCTCTTTGACTGGTTCTCCAAGGTCTTGACCATATCGCTCAATCGCGTCCTTGGGGTACGCGTCAAGTGCGGAGAACCATCGCAGCAATCTCCTTCTACGTTCCTTGCTGTCCTCAGGCAAGATCAAGGGCCTGCCTCTCGCGTCCAAGATCAGGCCTACCACTCCGCCTTCAACATCAGTCTTCAAGGGTTTCCCAAGCCCGGCACCAACGTCAAGCTCCTTGGCTGGCTCGATCTCTACGGTCGCCCTCATTCCTTCTGCTAGAGGGATTTGATCTATCTCTCCGAATTTCAATGACTTCTGGACCGTGGAGCCGTCGGGCATCACAGCTGTAAGCTTTAGCGCGTCAAGGCCCTCACCTACCCTGCCTTTGACTGCTATGCACGTTCCCATTCTGACCAAGCAATCTTTCTCGAATATCTCAAGGGCGGCCGTCGGATGCACGGTCGAGAGAACACCCAGATGAGGCATCATGAACACGCTATCTTGTGCGAGTCTGGTTACTCCTTCTGGTAAGAAGCCGTCGATCAGTGCAAGGGCTGTCTGGGCTCTTCTAGGCGCATGGGACAATAACCCACCAGTGCCTGCAATCATGTGAACATGCATCATGTCAATGTATGTCTCGACAAAGGATCTCTGGTCGAATATGTCTGCAATAGTCCTCTGAATGCGTATGCCTCTGAGACCCCGAGCTAGAAG
>CAZGZF010000061.1:0-3677 GCA_964529995.1 uncultured Candidatus Bathyarchaeia archaeon | reverse complement strand
GCGACCTTTGAACTGTTCGTGAGATCCTACCCGAAAGGAAGATGCTATCTCATAGCAGCAGGTCTTGAGCAAGCTGTTCATTACATATTGAATGTTGGATTCGATGAGGATTCTATCAGGTTTCTGAGGGCTCATCCAGCATTGAAAACTGTGAGCGACAAGTTTTTCGAATACTTGAGAAGCTTCAAGTTCACAGGCGATGTCTTCGCTGTACCGGAAGGCACAGTGGTCTTCACGGACGAGCCCATGGTAAGAGTCACCGCGCCAATACTTGAAGCACAACTCTTGGAGACATATCTTCTGTCGACAATCAACTTTCAGACACTCATTGCAACCAAAGGATCGCGCGTTGTTCAGGCGGCTAAGGGAAGAGGTGTAGTTGAGTTTGGAGCGAGAAGAGCTCACGGCCCTCAAGCCGCGCTGCTTGCCGCCCGTGCCGCTTACATAGGCGGTTGCATCGGAACATCAAACGTTATCGCCGGCTACGAGCTGGGAATACCCACCTACGGGACCATTGCCCATTCATTCATCATGAACTACGACACCGAACGAGAGGCATTCGAGAAATACTGCAAGGTCTTTCCCTCTGAGCCTGCCATTCTAGTCGACACGTATGATACAATCGCAGGAACGAGAAGAGCCATAGAGGTCGGCAAGAAGCCTTCAATGGTCAGGCTTGACAGCGGCGACATATACAAACTCAGCATGAAAGTGAGGAGGATTCTGGATCACGCTGGCCTTTCTGATACGAAGATCTTTGTGAGCGGAGACATGAACGAGTACAAGATCGACAACCTAATCTCAAGAGGAGCACCCATCGATGCATTTGGGGTCGGAACCGAGCTAGTTACGTCTCGAGATGATCCGGCGCTGCCTGGAATCTACAAGCTCGTCGCCGTCGAGAAAGAGGGAAGATGGGTTCCACGTGTGAAGACGAGTGCTGGGAAAAAGACTCTCCCAGGTCCAAAGCAGATCTTTCGGAAATACTCAGATCGCGGTAAGCTTCAATGGGATCTGTTGGGCATGGACGACGAGAAGCCACCTTCGGAAACCATCGCACTGCTCGAGAAGATAGTTGACAAGGGACGTCTTGCGTACGAGTTTCCAGGAATCGAACAGATTCGAAAGAGAGCGCTCCAGGAGGTTGAGTCGCTACCCTCGAAGGCGAAGAAGCTAAGAGGTTGCAGGGCGCCTAAGGTCCGCCTGACTCCGAGGCTGAAATCCATTGCTCGGTCACTTTACATTGAACGTCGTGATTCATGAGGGAGGGCGGTATGGCGCTTCACGATAGGCTCGAACGAGCGGCTGTTGGCAGATTTCACTATGTTTTTCTGGGCACAGCTGCGCTCGCTTGGGCTTTCAACGCAATCTCAGTGATGATCCTATCGTTCGCCCTGCCTTCAATACTCAAAGAATGGGGGCTGTCGATCCAGACAGGGGGCCTTCTAGGGACTGTATACTATGTTGGCATGTTCATAGGCGCCTCCTCCTTTGGAACCCTGGCCGACCGAGTGGGAAGAAAGCCTACTGTCCAGCTCGCTGTTGCCATCTATGCAACTACGACGGGACTGTGTTCCCTTGCCTGGGACCCGGTTTCTATGGTGATTCTGAGGTTGTTGGGTGGGATTGGGACTGGGGGGATAATGCCTGTCTTGAGCACATGGCTTTCCGAGTACATGCCGAAATCGGACAGGGGTAGGTTTGTGGCGATCCTAGAGAGCTCTTGGTCTTTCGGTGCGCTATTTATCAGCGCGCTCTCTTGGTTTCTCATTCCGGTTTATGGTTGGAGATCCATCTTTCTTGTCTCGTTCTTCGCCCTGCTTTTCATCATCCTGATTCAACGCTTCTTGCCAGAATCAATTCGCTACTTGGAGGTGAAGCAGAGAAAGGAAGAAGCGTTATCGATCCTTAGGACACATGGCTTTGATGCTTCGCCGCCGTCTCAAGAGGGCCAACCAACCGGGAGCCACATCAGCAGCGGAGCTCTCTTCACCGAGCTTTGGTCTCATCCCTTGCGGATGAGAACCTTCATGCTGTGGGTTCTATGGTTCTGCATTGCGTACTCCTACCACGGGATCTTCATTTGGCTTCCAACCATACTCTACGCTGAAGGCTTCACTCTCGTGAGAGCTCTGTGGTACTCGATGCTGATCACTTCTCTACAGATACCGGGATATCTCAGCGCCGCCTTTCTCATAGAGAGGACAGGACGGAAATACACCCTCGCGTTGTACATGACCCTAGCAGGGCTGGCCAGCTACTTCTTTGGCAATGCGCGCACTGAATGGAGCATTCTGCTTTGGGGAGGCTGCATATCCTTCTTCAACTTGGGAGCTTGGGCAATTACCTATGCGTATACACCAGAACTCTATCCGACCAGGATTAGAGGAACCGGGGCTGGATGGGCAGGCGCTATCGGCCGAGTAGCCGGAATATTGGCCCCCTCGCTTACGGCAGTTACAGTATCAGGTCTTGGAATGTTCCAGACGTTCATGGTCTTCTTTGTAACGCATTTTGTCGCAGCTGTTGTCGTCGCCATTCTGGGTGTAGAGACGAAAGGCAGGACACTTGAGGAGATAGCCAGATAGCGTCAGCAAATCCTGAACAACTAAGCCTACCAACTCAAAGCCGTTGCCGCCGTCTCTCACTCTCGTGTTGAATGTTCGGCGCTCTTGTCCCGATCAATCTCCCTATCGCAACGCCTCTCTGGCAATCACGAGTCTCTGAATCTCTGACGTTCCTTCGATTATTCCGAGTGCTTTTGCATCACGCATATATCTCTCGACAGGCAACTCGCGAGAAAGCCCGTATCCTCCGTGGATCTGAATTGCTTGTTCTGAAGCTCTCAACGCGATCTCTGACGCGTATACTTTTGCCATCGCAGCATGTTTTGTGAATCTCTCTTTCCTGTCGGCCAGGTCGGCTGCCTCACAGCAGAGAAGTCTCGCCGCTTCCGTTTCAACCGCCATGTCTGCGACTATGAACTGAATGGCCTGGAACGATGCTATTGCCTGGCCGAATTGAATGCGTTGCTTGGCATAGGCGACTGAAGCCTCCAAGGAAGCCTCTGCCAGTCCCACTCCTATTGCTGCAATCCCGATCCTACCGTAGTCTAATGCTGTCAAGGCGATCCTGAGTCCGTCCCCCTCTTTTCCGAGCAGATTCTCCTTTGGGACTTTGCAGGACTCGAGAATTATCTCACCGTTGGATGACGCCCGCAAGCCAATCTTGTCTTCTATCTTCCCGACTCTGATTCCCGGATTGTTTCCCTCAACGATGAAGGCGCTGATACCCTTGGATCCTTTCGACGGATCCGTAGAAGCAAATACGACATAGAGGCCTGCCGCGCCAGCGCTCGTGATGAAACACTTGCTCCCGTTTAGTAGATATGAGTCACCTACGGGGATGGCGGATGTTTTCATTGCTGCGGCGTCGGAGCCGGCCTGGGGCTCTGTCATCGCGAAGGCTCCAATCTTCTCTCCGCTGGTGAGTCGGGTAAGGAAGGATTTCTTCTGATCTTCAGTTCCGAAGAGCTGTAGGCAGAGAGCCGACATGGTATGAACTCCGCATATGAACGCCGTATTCGCACAAGCCTTGGCGAGCTCTTGGACTGCGACAGCAAACTCTATCATTCCAGCCCCTGCTCCTCCGTATGGCTGAGCGATCGGGACTCCAAG
>CAZGZF010000060.1:0-3872 GCA_964529995.1 uncultured Candidatus Bathyarchaeia archaeon | reverse complement strand
CGGGTGGTTTACTCCCTCCGTTCCGCAGTGAAATAAACCCCAAAAGGGAGAAATAGAATTTGAAAATTCTCGGCAGATCCGGAAGAAGCGAGTCCAGCGGAGACGTCAGACCTAGACAAAAAGTGAAACGCAAGACTACGCTCTATGTTTCTCTCACTGCGATGTTCGCTGCCCTGTACGCTACCGGTGTCGTCGCTCTTGCTCCAATCAGTTTTCAGGTATTCCAAGTTAGAGTAGCTGATGCGCTACTGCCGCTTGCGATACTCTTCGGTTGGCCAGCGGTTCTCGGGTTTTCAGTAGGAGCGTTTGTAGCAAACTTCTTCGGCGGTCTCGGAGTTGTGGACGTGGTAGGTGGAAGCGTTGCAAACTTTCTCGCCACGTACACTGCATGGAAGATAGGGCAGAGAAAGGGCAAGATTAGTTGGCTCGTTGCCGTAGCCGTGGAGATACTTGTCGTGACAGTAATTGTCGGTAGCTATCTGAGCTACCTGTTTCAAATGCCTTTGGAGATAGGGCTGCTCGGTATTCTATCGGGAAGTTTTGTGGCCATTGGGCTTCTTGGATATGCGTTGCTTCTGATCTTGTCCAGGCCAATCATAACTAACCAATTGAAGTCATATGGATTGACTGTTTACCGAAAAGAGGCTTAGTAGCCAAACACAGGTTGCGAGTGCGGACTGGTACAAGTTACATACCTTAGATTCAAGAAGCACTTCTTGTGTTTAGATTGTTGTAAGCTTGTGCATAGGGTGGTGTCGGAGCATCAGCAGCCTTGCTCGACATTCATTTAGATAGTATTTTTCTATCTGAGCATTATTAGGCTCTATGCAAGTGAGAGAACCCATGTCTACTGGCCAGATTCGCCTCGGCGACATGGACCTGAAAGAGTTCAGAAAATACGGCTACCAAGCTGTAGATTGGATAGCTAATTACTTAGCAAACCCTGACAAGTACCCAGTTCTAGCTCAAGTGAAACCCGGTCAAATTCGAGACGCCCTTCCGAGATCGCCGCCAGAAGATCCTGAGGCTATGGAATCTATTCTAAAAGACTTAGATCAGATAATTGTTCCAGGCATAACTCATTGGAACCATCCCGCATTTTTCGCTTATTTCTCCATGACTGGCTCTGGCCCCGGAATCCTCGGGGAGTTCCTCAGCGCTGCTTTCAACGTCAATGCGATGCTCTGGAAGACATCGCCGGCTGCAACGGAATTGGAGGAGGTTGTTCTAGAATGGCTCCGCCAGATGCTCGGTCTTCCCGCAGACTTCCAAGGCATCATCTACGATACCGCCTCTATCTCCAGCCTCCACGCGATGGCCGCTGCCAGAGAAGCTCTAACAGATCTCAAAGTGCGCGACGAGGGTTTAGCCGGACGGCCTGAAATCCCTCGTTTGAGGCTTTACACATCGGAGCAAGCACACTCTTCTATCGAGAAGGGCGCCATATTGATCGGCATCGGCCAAAGAGGAGTGAGAAAGATCCCTGTCGATAATGAGTTTCGCATGGAGCCAGTTGCGTTAAGACGAGCTGTCGAGGAGGATACTAGGTCTGGGTGGCTGCCGTTCTGCGTCGTAGCGACGGTTGGAACTACTTCCACGACAAGCGTCGATCCAGTGGCTGAAATCGCTGAGGTCTGTGAAGAGCAAGGGCTTTGGCTGCATATCGATGCTGCGTATGGAGGAGCGGCAGCCATCGTTTCTGAGATGCGATATATACTGGACGGATGCGAAAGAGCAGACTCGATCGTCGTGAATCCTCATAAGTGGCTCTTCACCCCGATAGATGCCAGCGCCTTCTACTGCAGACGCCCGGACATCCTCCAAAGAGCCTTCAGCCTGGTCCCTGAGTATCTGAGGACTAGTGAAGGTGAGAGGGTACGAAATTACATGGAGTATGGGATCCAGTTGGGCCGAAGGTTCCGTGCTCTCAAGCTCTGGATGATCTTTCGATACTTCGGCCAAAAAGGATTGGCAGCTAGAATTCGCGATCACCTTAGGTTAGCTCAAAAATTCGCCTCTTGGATTGACGGTGAACCAAACTTTCAACGCCTCGCTCCAGTACCTTTCAGCACAGTCTGCTTCAGAGCTCGACCGAAAGACTTGGCGGATCTTCTTGAAAAATCTCCGAGGGTAGCCGATGAGGTTGAGCGTTATCTCGATTCACTTAACGAGGCGCTTCTAGAGGCAGTGAACGCTACCGGACAGGTTTACCTCTCTCATACCCGCCTTCGAGACAGATTTGTTATTCGGCTCGCCATCGGCAACATCAGAACAACAGAGAGCCATGTATCTCGCGCTTGGACGCTTCTGCAAGATCATGCTGCCAAGTTGGATAGAGAACGCAGGCCACCTACACTGCGACTACGCTAAGAGGAATAAACGCATCTGTTCGAACGATCGATGCGATAAAAGACTATCCGTGAACTACGGCTTACACTAACTCGTTGATGCCATCAAAGTCGAACATAATCTCTTTAAGTCGAGTGAAGAACAACATTAGTTCAATAGATGTTCCAAACTTCTGGGCAACAAAATACCACTAGACGGTGCAAGGTAGATGGAGGAGGTTAACAGATACAAGCTTCTCTGCGATCAAATATTTACTGCAGATAGCAGAGTAAGATACGCCACTGTCTTGGATGAAGATTGCTCAATTATGACTGGAGGAATGCGTCCGGGCGTAACACCTATAGAATCCCCTGAAGAATCCCGGAGAGTAGATCTTCAAGTCGTGGTCTTGCTAGGGGTAATTAAGACCTGGTCAGAAGCCTTCGGACCTACGAGCTTCGTCTTCTTTAAGCATGAAAAGGTAAACATAATCATCTTCCCGATTGGCAATAGGCAACTCGATGTTTCAACGGAACCGGACTTCCCCGTTGAAGACGTATGGAAACTATTCAGAATTGTGGAGAGATGGAAACAGACTGAATAGTCTTCATGGACACTTGCGATTGACCTAGAGGCTCCTATCTCGGTCCGCTACATCAGAGGACTATTGTTGCATCTGTCGAGAAAGGAGTTCCTTCTCTATCTTCGGTAGGCTATCAATAAGATTGAACGCTCGAAAATACTTCATCATAACTTCAACGATCTTCTCGACGACCAGTTTCTCGGCTTCGATGCCGTTTCTCAGTAGATTCTGGTAGAGTTTCCTTCTCGCTTCGACTACCCTAGCTTCGGTCCAGATATACCGGCAACCTGTTCGAATAAGCCAGCTCTGTCGCTCACTTGAAAGTTCATCGAATGATCTCCTCCGTTCGTCTCCTCGCCTCCATTTCTCCCAACGACGGCTCGCAACCACAGCGTTCTTCAGAATGTGGTCCAAGCTCGATAGGTTAGTCACTTTGCCTTCAGAGGCCAGTTTCTCTTCCATTCGAACAAGATCCATCAATCCTGAGTATTCAGCGTCGCTGAACTCTGGGCCCACGTTTGCTCCCCCAACTCCAGAGGCTGGGTAGGCCTCGAGGTTGACTACGTAGTCTGTGTAATGTCCCTTTATCACAGAGCCATATGTGCCAGCTATCTCCGCCAGTTTCATCGCAATGTTTGAAGAAAATGTGGTAGTATGAAGGTCTGTGCCGACCCTTCCGACTATAAAGCAGGGCCAAACGTCCGGAAGCTTATGCTTTGATAATTGTTCTTTGAGAAGCTCTAAGAACCTCCTGAAATCTTCAGGCTCAGTCAAGCCGCCTCCAACTTCCTCTGTGCCAACCTCGTAGCTAATAGGCGGCAGCTGCCTCTCAGCCCTGAGACACTCCACATGCTCAATCAGCTCCACCGTTCTATCGACAACTATGCCCATCGGAACTGAAGCCCCACCTCTGAACGCTGGATCTACAGTAGCATCAATGTGGAGCAGATCGTATCCCGCC
>CAZGZF010000059.1:0-3938 GCA_964529995.1 uncultured Candidatus Bathyarchaeia archaeon | reverse complement strand
TGGCGAACAGACAAGGGGATCAGTATCTTCGGGCCGAGGCACTTCGGATACGACATTGACTATGTTCCTGTAGAGAAAAGAGCCAAGTGATTGGCAGCTAGTGAGCGGTGATACAATTAGAGTTGCAATAGTGCAACTAGTGGGCGAGGAGTCAGCTCTCTGAGACCGTTTCCCCGCACCTGGTGCATTTTTTCAAGTGGAATTCCACTTGGTTGACTATGTACACCCAGCGATGATCGCAGATGCCGGAGGCTCTGATCATGGACCTATCCGCCCCGCTCCCAATTTACGGTTAGCTGCGTCTCATATAAGCAAGAGAGATAGCCGAATGTGATCTTGACGGAAAAAGCCAGAAGATGCTTGATGACTTTCGGCACGGGTGTGGGCTTTATCACGCAATCAGTAGTTCATTCTTTCCAGTCCGAATAAGACTAGCGCCCGGACAATCAAACTCAGCCCAGCGACGACTATGAGAAGAGCGAGAAAGGTCCCAAAGTTCAATGCTTCAAATGCTATCCTATTGAGTAGGTATGCACCACCCATCCAGAAGACACAGTCGCCTAGTGTATGTGTTACTCTTCTGGCACGATCCCGGGTGGCAAGTTGAAGGATTGTGAGGAACGCCAACCAAATCCCCCACACAATAGCGAAGTCTCTAAGGATGCGGTAGAAGAGCGGGTGTGGAGAAGATGGTGTTGGATAATAAAGGTGGTCCACGATCGGGGTGAATGTGAGATCTCTGAGGAAGGCTCTGGCCTCCTCAACCAATGGATACATTATGAGAAAGGCTCCGACTAGAACTAGGAAGAAGCCGAATGATGCAGCTCTCAGATTTCGGCTGAGTCTGAGATGATCGAGCTTCGTCAAAGGTTAGGCCTGCCGTGACATCTATTTTCTTCTCAGCGCCGCCAAGATTATGATGAGTCCAACTGCTATGATTAGCGCTGCCCAGAAGAACCCTCCTACGGTTCTGACGATGTTCCAGAGACTCCACGACGCCCAGAACCACGGGCCTATCTCGCCGAGCGCCCAAGCTGCGCCAAACAAAACCAATCCCAAACCTATCAACAATGGAATCGCAACGCCAAGCCAAGAGAGATCCAGCTGGATCGGAGGTCCTGCCGCAGGTGCAATCCCTAGAGGAGCCATGGGAACAACGATCGCCATGACTAAGTAAAGCAGAATCCCCGCCCCGTTGATAAGTGCCAGTACAACGAAACCAAGCCGGACCAGTGTTGGATCCACGTTCAGATACTCAGCGACTCCACCACATACGCCCGCGATCATCTTGTCCCTGTGGGATCTGTAGAGTCGTCGAGGCTGCGTCGATGCCACGCCAGACTCACCTTTCCACGGCGGAAGAGAACAGGCACTACTTAAAGGCATTGGCTGTGCGTTCCTTCGTCTTGTCTGGAGGAATTGATGAGGGAAATCTCGATTCAGATTAAACCCTCTCTCGTGACATTGAGAGAACTGTTCAGCCTAGCGAAAACGGTTTAACCCGACTCTTATGTAAAGGTGGTCTGGTGTAGGCTATCAATGCAGATTGGAAAGCTACCGAGAGTCCGCCTAGCAACATTGCCCACCCCTTTGGAAGATGCACCTCGACTCTCCAAGATGCTTGACGGGCCGAGAATCCTGTTCAAGAGAGATGACAACTACGGTTTTGCCTTTGGGGGAAACAAAGCTCGGAAGCTAGAGTTCCTAATAGCAGACGCAATAGAAAAAGGCGCAGACACGGTAATAACTACAGGTGGCTTACAGTCGAATCACGCAAGGCTCACAGCAGCCGCGGCCAAGAAATACGGGATGCACCCCATACTTGTTCTGCGAGGAGACGCACCCGCAGAGTTTGACGGCAACCTTCTCCTTGACCGCCTTCTAGGCGCTGAAATAAGAACGATTGCAGCCGACATTCGGAATACTATGCCTATCATGGAGGATATCGCGGAGGAAGTCAGGGATGGCGGAGGAGTACCTTATGTTATACCCTCGGGGGGATCGACCCCAGTCGGCGCCATCGCATATTCAAACGCCATGCTGGAGATAGTTTCTCAAGCCATTGAGATGAGCGTGACGGTTGACCACGTAGCCTTCTCTTCTGGTTCAGGAGGAACCCAGGCGGGGCTTCTATTCGGAGCGAAGGCATTGAACTTCGAGGGCAAGATTCTAGGAATTAGTGATGGAGCCTCACGTGACCCCTTGGTTCATAGAGTTGTCGACATCGCCAACGGCTGCGCAAGGCTGGCAGGTTCTCATCTCTCAGTGTCGCTGAAGGACGTTGAGTTCCTTGATGAGTACGCCGGAAAGGGATACGGAATTCTTCAGAAGGAAGTTGTCGATGCAATCGTGACGGTTGCGAGAACCGAGGGAATCTTCCTAGATCCTGTATACACTGGAAAAGCCATGTGGGGCCTCATAGATCTAATCCACCAAGGATACTTCGAGAAGCACGAAACAGTTGCCTTCATTCACACCGGCGGAACACCAGCACTGTTCCCCTACAAGAACGATCTGGCGTCCCTCTGGGGATCGTGAATGCATGCCGAACTAGGCAATAGAGACCACCTCACCATCAGCCCGGCAGGCCATCTTCTGATAGATAGTGCTGATACAGTAGACCTAGTAAGAGAGTTCGGAACCCCCCTCTACGTTCTGAGCGCACGGAGACTGAGGGAAAACTACAGGAACTTCGAGAAGGCCTTCAAATCAACCTATGATGATGTCCTCATCTGCTACGCCTACAAAGCGAACACCCATCTGGCAGTCTGTAAGCTATTGAAAGATGAAGGCGCAGGAGCCGAAGTCGCCTCGGGAGGGGAGCTGCACATCGCCCTCAAGGCTGGAGTCCCGCCGGAAAGGATCGTCTTCGATGGTCCGAACAAGACACCGAACGAATTGAAAGCGGCGATCGAGGCAGGTGTCAGGCTCATCAACGCAGACTCCATGTCTGAGATCAGAAAGATCAGCAGGATCGCTGCCGAGGTCGGCAAGAAGCCAACTATCGGCATTCGAATAAATCCAGACATTGCAGTTGAGACTCACGAACATATGACGACGGGTCTTCGGGAACACAAGTTCGGGGTTTGGATAGAAGACGCCTTCAGAACGTACGAACTTGCCACCAGAGAGACAGATGTGCTTGTCGCAGGCATGTTAGTGCATATCGGGTCAAGCATACAGACGGTGCGTCCATTCAAGGAAAGTGTTCACCGCGTCTTCGATCTGATTGGAAACTTGCGAGATCAACTCGGTGTCGAGATCAGCCTAGTTGACCTTGGAGGCGGGCTAGGGATCTCGCACGCCTCGGACCAAGTCCAAGCATCTGTCAGCGAATATGCTCGCGCAATCGTTTCATCAGCTAGACAGATGGCAGAAGAGCGGGGCTTGCCTCTGCCAACATTGATTCTTGAACCGGGAAGAGCCATATCGGGAGATGCCGGGATCCTTCTGACAACCGTCGGCGCTGTGAAACATGCTGGGCGAGGAAATTGGGCGATCGTCGATGCTGGTATGAACCTCCTCCTTAGACCTGCACTATACGACGCCTACCATGAAGTGCTTGTGGCAAACAAAGCATCAGAAACCGCCACAGAAACATACAGCATCGGCGGGCCATGCTGCGAGTCAGGCGACTACCTCGCGAAAGACAGGGCGTTGCCGAAGCTCATTGAAGGAGACGTACTGGCAGTGCTCGACACGGGGGCATACGGGTTCACTATGTCGAGCCACTACAACTCGTATCCCAAATGTGCAGTTGTCATGATGGATGGCGGAGTCGCGAAAGTGATACGCTCACATGAGACGTACGAAGACCTGCTAAGACATGAGGTCCTTAGCTAGAGTTGATCTTCGAGGTTTTCCTTTGCGAAGATGCAGAGGCAACAACGACCTTATGCTCAGAAGCCGAAAGGAACACGTGTGGACTTGGTCGGGCA
>CAZGZF010000058.1:0-4056 GCA_964529995.1 uncultured Candidatus Bathyarchaeia archaeon | reverse complement strand
ACAGGCGCTTCTGCAGACGTGGACGCTCAAGCCTGCAATCGCGGCGAATGAGTAAATCATCGTCTTCTCGGGGCCGCGGTTCGGCTATTTCATTTCTCTCAACCTTGCGTGAGGAATCACCGTCAGTAACCGTCTGAGAACGCTCGTATCATGTCTTCCACGTTTCCGCCTATCGGACAGATGAGTGGGCAAGTGCTTCCGGCGGCCGCGTACTCGCGCACTTTCTGCTTGCAGTCTTCCGATGTCCCGGCAGCGCAGACACTCTTCACAAGGTCATCGTTGACAAGCGCAAGCGCCTTTTGCAGTTTCTCTGGCTTTGGCGGCCAAGTTTCGAGGATTTGATGGATCGCATTCAGCACGTTTGGCTTGATCCCGCTTGCCTTCATGATGTGAGGTTCCAAGAACAGGTACTCCGTGACCACAAGCCTAGCCGCATCGATCGCTCTGTCCGCATCCTCGTCCATTGAGCAAGCTATCAGCTGAGGCCTGTCGAGGTCTTCGATTCGCCGCCCTGCCCTAGCCGCACCATTGGAAAGAAACTCAAGCGCGCGCATGTTGTAGTCGGGCGAGACGAGGTAGTTCATCAAAACGCCGTCTGCGATCTCGCCAGCGAGCTCCATCATCTTGAATCCTGTAGCGCCAATGTAGATTGGGACTGAGATCGGCTTCCTTGAGAGCCGAGCATTCCTTAGTTTTACGAACTCTCCCTCAACGTTGACCGTCTTCATATCAAGCAAGCTGTGAAGGGCCTCAACGTGTTCACGCATGGCCTTCAAGGGCCTTGTTCTCTCTATGCCCATCATGCTGGCCAGCGGATCCCATAGCGCGCCGATTCCTAGCATGGCTCGCCCGTTAGAAAGTTCGTCCAGCGTCGCGAACGTCATGGCCAAGGTCAAGACGTTTCGAGTCCAAGTATGCAGAACCCCCGTCCCAAGTTTGATAGACTTGGTTACAGCTGCGATGGCAGCGAGCGGAATCAGTGAGTCACGCGCGTTTCGAAAGGGAGGATATTCCTCACCCTGCCATACACAGTCGAATCCGCTCTTCTCAGCCAACCTCGCAAGATCGATAGATTCTCTTATGCCATGTTTCTCGATGAGATAGAGGCCGATCCGCTTCATGTCCCCTCAGCTAGATCGTCACCACCATTAGGCCTTTCTCATCAGGGAGAGCGTTCTCGTATTTCTTGAAGAGAAATGAACATACGGTGTCCACGATATGACTAGTGCTTGAAGAGATGTCGGTTCAAACGTGTATTATTCCTAGGCGTGATCCGCTCTCTTGGAGGAAGCGACTCTCAGGACTCGCCCAACAATTGGCGGGTCCGGAGGATTATGCCACCTTGCGAAAGTGGCGGTACCTCGAAATTTGGTTGTTCCGCGCCTTAAACAGCTGGCTCTCAAATCTCAAGGTCGGAGTACTGCCGGCACCGTCAATCCTCACTTTCTTCGCGATGACGATATCATTGTGCAGAAACCAAACCAATTGCACAATTGCTTAGAGACGCAGACATACAGTCAATCATCTCGCCGAAGACACAGAAGCTTGGTCCTGTCTCGCGGCCTCTCGACGGGCGAGCTCAATGATTAGGTGAGCCCACTCGGGCAAGCGGGAGTGAACACCATCCGTCAAATCTTCACGCCACCAGCGTCTTTCATGCTTCTCTCACCGGCATTTCCAGAGAGAATCCTCCGGCAACCAAGGAGCAATGACATATATCCGTAGGTCAGCAACAAGAGCTTCTTTGGCGAAGAAGGTTGATCGAGAAACTCGTGAAGGCAGAGAAGCTGACCTCTGAGTCTTTCGGACCATTTGGCGATGTTATAGGTCCCCAAACAGGAAAGTCGACCGCGTCAACAGACATTCTCAGCTACTGGGACTTGGTGGCGCAGGTGAGAATGACGGATGTAGCGGCAGGATACCTTGTCGTGAAATCCAGACCCTTCACTTTCGGGAAGATGGAGCGTCATCTGAAAACTAGCGAGATGTTCATTCCGATGGAGGGTTGCAGCCTTCTTCCCGTCGCCACGCCAAGCAGCTTGGACGATGCTGACATAACTTCAGCCTCACATGAAGTGAGGGCCTTCATTATGGACGGGACGGCCGCTGCGTTATTGAAGGAGGGAGTCTGGCATTGGGCACCCTTTCCCTTGATGGCTACCGGCTCTTACTTGGTCTTGCACAGGAAGGGAACTGTAGACACGGATATGGACGTGAAAGATCTAGAGACAAGCAAGGGGCTGACGTTCAGGTTGACACTCTAGCTGGCGTCACAGGCTGCATCAGAACGCCCGTTTGGTTTGAATGTCGAACCTTCACGAGTTTGAGGTCGCATTGTCAGTGGCTGTTGCTTCGCCTGCGCTGCGTTCTAGTGTAGGTTCTTTTGACCTTGGGTGTCTGGAGTGGTTTATTCAGGCCTGAGGAGAGTAGGATCCTGTAGACTGTCATGTGTCCTAATGGCCTGCCTTGGGTTCGTAGGTATCCAGCTATCTTGTGGGGGGACCAACCGGTCTTCCGTCTCAGGGCTTTGATTTCGTCCACTGTCTGGGTTGGTGTTCGGTGGATTGTGTGCGGTCTCTTGGATTGCGGCTCCAATCCTTCTAGGCCATGTTGTCGATATCGGTTCCACCAGTTGTAGAAGGTTCTTCGAGGGATCTGGGCTGCGGTGCAGATCTCGCTGACTGACGCCCCATCCCCACGTGTTCGAATGCACCAGCTTCGCAGCTTCACAATGTCGATTGCTTTCTTCATGCGAGCACACTCAGGTTCCTCAATCTGAGAGTGTGCCACATGTCGTGGGATAATAGACTTGCGTAAGATTGGGAAGGCTTAAGAACAAAACGCTGAGAGACACTGAAGTGCGCATGAGCGCAGGAGGCTCGAGTTATGACAGGAAAATCCGAAACTCGTAGTGACGTATCTCGCAGGAACTTCCTGAAGGTCGGCGCCGGTGTTGTCGCTGTCGCGGCAATAGGCGGAGCCGGATACTACCTAATGTCACAGCAGCCCGCACCACCGACTACTACGGCCCCTGCTACGACGGCTGCTGCTACCACAGCTGCTGCTACCACAGCACCTCTACAATACAAACATGGAAAGAGCGTCATGTACTTGACTCCGGATATTGCTGAGACTTGGTGGGTGGCTTGCAAGACGTATCTGCAAAGGGCGGTAGAGGCGGATGGATGGAAGTTCAAGTTTGACACCTCTGACTGGTCAGATTCGAAATGTTCTGATCAACTAATAACCTATGCGCAACAATATGACTGCATCTTTGTCTTCCCCACTAGCCTGGAGGGCATTAATCCAGCCATAGAGTCAGCTGAAAAAGACTATCATTGCCCTGTAGTCGCCATCAAGAATTTCATAACAGGACATGCTCGCTTCACTATATCCTTCGACGACTTTGGGGCAGGACAGACGTTGGCGAACATGGCAATTGCTGATCTACAAAGGAGATTTGGTACAACGAAAGGCAAAACTGTAGTTGGGTTCCAGGGACCTTACGCAGCAAGTGGCTGGCATATGAGAGCTCTCGGCGTCATAGATGCAATGAAGAAACACCCCGAAATGAAATACGTGGAGGTCCAAGCGGGAACAGGCGATCCCGCGGGATGGGCAGACGCAGCTGACACGTATTTCGCTACTCAGACGGCGGATGCCGTAGTTTCAGGAAGCGGTGGTCCCTATTGGTACGGAACTATGAACGCCCTATCCAGATACGGTAAACTGTACTATGTGGGTGATCCAAAACACATATACAGCATCAGCATTGACGGAAAGCCGTCTGATCTGCAATGGATAAGAAGAGGATATGTCGATGATTCACTCTCACAGTCTCCGGATGCTTTAATGCCATTAGGTTGGCAGCTAATGAGAGACTACATTGTGAAGGACTCAAGCTATCAGTATCCTCCGTACAAGATACCCGATCTTCCAACACCAATGACGGTCACAAACCCGCCGAATTCTTACTGGCCCCCCGACAACAACAAAATGCTGATTGACAAGGGACTTATCTATCCCGAAACTGACATGCCTCAGGGCGTATCACCC
>CAZGZF010000057.1:0-4247 GCA_964529995.1 uncultured Candidatus Bathyarchaeia archaeon | reverse complement strand
ACTCGTCAGGCGGATTGCTTTCGTTCTACCAAGGCTACTGGAGAGCTTGGATCGAAAAAGGAGACGCGTGAACCGGATCTATGTGCCTCCCGAGTTTCACAAATCGGAATGTCTTCTAGAAGAACGACTCAGTTTCTTCCTCGCGCCTGTACTTGCCGTTGGTCGCAAGCATTTTCAGGAGCGACAGCTCTTCACGGCGAGTCGGGATGACAGATCTCGTTCGAGTCGGAGTGGTGTTGCTCAACTAGCTCCACCACCATGACAAGGGTATCCATAGCTACTCAGGTGCGATAACTATCTGTCCCACCACATCATTGTGGTTGGCCTACCAAGATCACATCTTCTTCAGTGTAGTCTAGCCAATCTGAAGCTACTGAGATTGCTCCCACACAGAATACCGACTAAGTAGGATTCACTTGATTTATTAGTTGCATGCGATCCGGCCCACCAACAGGCTTTTAGTTGGATCTGAACAGTCATCTAGACGGGATCCGGAATGGCTGAGATTCTTGCTAGAGATGTCATGATCAAAGACGTTCATACAGTTTCGGCGGATAGAAAGGTTGCCTTCGCCCGCCTGATGATGCTTCGACACAACATCGGCGCACTTCCAGTCGTAGACGACAAGCGGGTTCTGGTTGGGATAATCACCCAGAGGGACATAGACCTCGCAGGTTCAGATGTCTCAGATCTCCTTGTATCTGATTTGATGACTCGCTCTCTGGTCAAGGCGAACGAGACGACCCCGCTGCGTTGGATAGTTGAGCAGATGATTAAGACAGGGATTCAGAGAATTCCCGTAGTGGATGGCGACTCGAGATTGCTTGGACTCGTCACTCAAACCTCTGTTATCAAAGCCTCCTTGATGTACAACCTCCTCAAGTGAATGATTTGAAAGCGAAGCTGGATGGCGACTGGACCAGAGCAGGCTCTAACGCCCATCTCCTCCTGTTTTGGTCCGACGGACCCGCAGAAACTTGGCATTTCTAGACGCTTTCTTAGCGCACCAGATGAAGAAGAAAACAGCTTTAGGAAGAAAGCCCCAACCTTCCCTTGGTGAACCAGCAATGGCGACACTAACAGAATTGATGGCTCGTTATGAGAAACTTACAGTGCAACTGTCCGAGCAACGCTACAACCAGAGGGCCGGACTGCCGTTTGACAAGGACCTGATGAAAAGCCTGTCAGAACAACTGACTGTGGTATGTCAGGAGTTCTTGAAGGATTTCTCTGAGCCTCGAAGCATGTACCTTGAGTCGATCTCTACGATAGCGGCTGCAAGGAGGCTGGATGTTGAACTGGAATTTGAGGAGACAAGGATGGTGAAGATCTCCACCGATAGATACGATTTAGCCGGCAGAAAATTGAATTGGGGAAGCTGGCGACAATTCAACTCCGCAACAGAAGATTTCAACAAGAGAAAGGAGATCTTTGACAACTTCATCTCGAAGGCTCCGAGCATCGCAGATCTTGTGGAGAAGCGCATGGCCGTCTCTCGAAACGTCTATGCGGAATATCGTATGACGCCCTTAGACAGCTACCTTGAGTTTGAACAGATGACCTTCGATGAACTACGAGACCTCTTGATGAGGCTCGGAGACGGTGCGAGAGAGCTCTTCCTGAAAGCTGCCGAGCATTACGCACCAGTGATTCTCGGTAAGAGCAAGGTGGAGTACTTTGACGATTACTACACGTGGAACGGAAGGATATTTCGACCTCTCTCAAGGTACTTCGAAGGACTCTCTCCTCTTGAGAAAGTCCGGAGCTTCCTCATCGGATGGGGATTCGACGCGGACAAAGTCAAGGTTGATGATGAAGATAGGGAGAAGAAGAGTCCGAGTGCGTTCTGTTTTGGAATTCAGATTCCAAACGATATCCGCGTCGTCTACAGAAAGGTCTCACCCTTCTCGGACTTCGGATCGGTATTCCACGAATTCGGCCATGGCATACATGGCATAAGTGCAGATCCCAACGATCCAGTCTGGAAGCGATACATAATCCCACGAAGCGTAGCCGAAACCTTCAGCATGCTAAATGAAAGCATGCTAGACACGCCAGAGTTCCTCAAGGAGGATCTCAGGTTGCAGGATGACGCTGTCCTAGATATACTTGACAGAAGGCGCTTCATGGACCTGGCATTTCTAACGTTCTACGCCGCAAACGGAATCATGAAGATGGAGTTCTGGAAAAACCACTATAGCGTTGAACAGGCTGCTAGAAGATGGCAGGAACTTACGAAACGGTTCTTCATAGAAGTTCCAGGATACTACTGGGTGCTCCATCACATAATGCCAAACTACGACATGTACTCGCCAAGCTACGTTATAGCGGCAGTTCGAGTTGACACAATTCGAACACGACTAGCTGAGCAGTTCGGCGAGAAATGGTGGAAGAAGCAAGAAGTAGGAGCATTCATCAGAAAGCTTGCGCAGACAAGAGGGGAATTCAATATCAAAGCATGGCGACTAAGTCCAGACGATTTTCTTGAAGGTGTCAAAGACATAAGCTTCCTCTAGTCTCGAGGCCTACGGAATGCCGAATTCCGAAACACCACCTCACTTGAGTTGAGTGACATAGGTATTCAGTTGTTCAGAGGCAGAGTAGAATCGTATGGTTGATCTCCTGATTGAGAATGGGCACATACTGACAATGACAGGGCGAGGTGTCGGGCTCATTGAGAACGGATCTGTCGCCATTGAAGCCGGGAAGATCGCTAGAGTCGGCAAGTGGCATGAAGTTTCGCGCACCTGTGGCGGCTCGGAAAGGAAGATAGATGCGACTGGAAAGGTTGTCATGCCTGGGTTGGTTGATGCACATATTCACTCTCATTTGGCTCTTCTTAGAGGAGAGGCTCAGGATGTTCCTGAAACCGAGTGGATGATCAAGACAGTTGCTCCACTCGCCAAATATCTTGACGAAGATTCAGCAGTCAAAGGTTCCGCGCTAGGAGTCTTGGAAGGAGTCAAATCCGGAACGACTCTCTTCGGAGATTATGGTCCGAACATGGATAGGACCCTAAGGGAGGTATACTCGCAGATTGGCGTCAGAGCAAATGTATGCAGCCCGATAAATGAGATAGGCTCTCTATCTGGTCAGGATGCTAACGCGCTATACGAGTTCGACTCAAACGTTGGGAAGCAGAAGCTCAAGGAAAACTTGAAGCTCATCCAAACATGGCATAACGCTCTTGACGGAAGAGTAACCTGTTGTCTCGGCCCTCATGCCGCAGACATGATGAGCACAGAGCTACTGCTCAGGGTCAGGGACATTGCCGAAGAGAAAGGGCTGATGATGCACTTCCATCTTGCACAGGGAGGTCGAGAAAGCATCCAGATCCGGTTAAAGTATGGGAAATCGACAGTTCGCTATCTGGACGAGATAGGCTTCCTCGGGCCGAGGCTCATGGGTGTACACTGCCACGGAGCAGGGAATGAAGAGCTTCGCATAATCGCAGAGAGAGGCGTTCGGATGATAAGTTGTCCCAGTTCGATAGCGCTGATAGATGGCATCGTCTCTCCTCTTCATGCATACCTAGAGGCGGGAGGCAGATCCGCCGCTTTGGGAAGCGATCAGGCCTGTGGAAACAACTGTCACAACATGTTCTCCGAGATGAAGATCGCGGCTCTGCTCAACAAGGTCCGAGAGAACGATCCCACCGTTCTTCCATCATGGAGAATTCTACGCTTGGCGACTGTAGAAGGAGCCAAGACATTGGGCCTCGGAGAGAGGGTTGGAACCCTTGAGCCGGGCAAGGAGGCGGACATTATTCTTATGGACCTGAAGAAACCTCATCTGACTCCATTGTTGTCCCGGCCCGTTCGCAACTTGGCGCCGAACCTCGTATATAGTGCGAGGGGTAGCGAAGTCGTTACCACAATTGTAGGCGGTCAGATGATCATGGATCAGGGAAAGGTCTTGACTGTGAACGAGGACCGAATCCTAGAGGATGCTCAAAGAGCGGCAGAGCGAGTAGCGTCAAGAGCAGAGGAGGAATTCGTCGCCGCAGGCTCGAAACTTGCTGAAGACATGAGAGAAGGCCTTCTGTAATCCAACATCTTGCTGCGTAATCCCAAGTTCAAGTCTGTTCGGCAATGTACTTTTCAACCATGTGATGCGGATGGTAGCCCTCTTTTGCTCGTCGAATGCCCGGCTCTCCCAGGTCCTGCTCTCTATTGACGTACTTGTAGCCAGCAAGCGCGTTCTTGCAGAACCATTGGTTGATCAGCTGGTATAGGCCTCGTATCTTG
>CAZGZF010000056.1:0-4292 GCA_964529995.1 uncultured Candidatus Bathyarchaeia archaeon | reverse complement strand
CCTTCGAAATCGCAGAAGAAGATGTACTCCCAAGGTTTGCCACGCGCAGGCCTAGACTCGATCTTCGAAAGATTGATCATACGGCTAGATAGAGCCCCGAGGGCCTCATGTAGCGATCCCGGACGATGTTCAACTGAGAACAGCACCGAGGTCCTATCCTTGCCAGTCGGTTCCCTATCCTCCCGGCCTAAGACGAAGAAACGTGTATGGTTCTCAGGGTTGTCCTCGATTTCGGATGCGAGAATCTTCATCCCATAGAGCTCTGCGGCTAGCTCAGTAGCGATTGCGGCAACCCCATCGCTCTCACTGGCTAGTTTCACAGCGGCTGCCGTGCTTCTAGTCTCCACTTGTCTCACGTTGGGCAGATTCTCTTCAATATATCTGCGACATTGAGCAAGCGCTTGAGAATGCGATGCAACTTCTACGATATCATCCAAGTCCATGTCTGGCTTCACTATCAGGTTATGCTTGATGCGCAGTATGACTTCACCGGAGATCATCAGGTCCGATTTGTTCAGAAGGTCTAGAGTTGCGACTACAGACCCCTCGTTCGAGTTCTCTATGGGAACGACTCCGTGGTCCGCCTCGTGAACTCTGACAGACCTGAATATGTCAGCTATGCTGGGCCGTTCCTCTAGTACCAGTTTTGCGTCATGGAAATGGTCGCGGGCAGCCTGCTCGCAGAAAGTTCCTCTGGGCCCGAGAAAGGCAACTCTGATCTCCTCCATCTGTACGCTTCTACAGAGCTGTATGATCTCTCGGTAGACCGCCTCACATCGTTCTCGAGGGAGTCCTTTCCTAGCTGCCTCCTCTCCGATTCTCCGGAGCACCGTATGCTCTCGGGCAGCATCGATTACCGGTAGGCCCATCTTCTTCTTGTATTCCCCGATCTGCCTTGCGAGGGACACCCTTTCAGATAGGGCGTCTAGTATCCGTTCATCGATGCTGTCGATCTTATCACGTATCCCTTCTCTCACACTCACATAGATCCCTTCAGCACCTTCGGTATCACGCCTGAGCGAACCAGCAAATCTGTCAGCACTATTGAGACAACCGCCTCAACAACTGGGACTGCCTTTGGGACGACACAAGGGTCATGCCTCCCAGCCATCTCTAACTCCGTGTTCTCCATAGAGTCCAGATTCACACTTCTCTGTCTTCTACGAATCGAAGGTGTAGGCTTAAACGCCACGTGCGCTACGATCTCTCTACCGGTGGACAAACCGCCGAGGATTCCGCCAGCATTGTTCGTCTCGAACGTCACCTTCCCTTCTTTGATGACAAGTGGATCGTTGTTCTCAGAGCCGGTCAACCTAGATGCCTCAAATCCTAGCCCAAACTCCACTCCTTTGACTGCTGGGATGCTGAACAAAGCTTTCGAGAGCTCTGAGTCTAATGAGCTAAACAACGGTTCGCCAACACCGATGGGAACGCCATAAACTACGGCCTTGACTGTACCCCCAAGACTATCACCAGTCTCCGCGGCCTGCAGAATGGCGCGTTCCATTGAGGATGCAGCGTCACGGTCGCCGCACCTTACGGCGTTGGTGTAGACCGATGCTCGCAGTTCTTCACGGGTCAGATCAGCCTTAGATTGGATACGGCCTATAGAGAGAGAGTGCGCGAGGACTTCTATTCGTTCAACTGCAAGGAGTTTCTTGGCAACCGCGCCGGCCATGACCAAGGCCACGGTTAGTCTGCCAGAGAATTGGCCTCCACCCCTGTAGTCGTTGAATCCGCCGTATCGTACCCTAGCCGGGTAGTCTGCATGCCCCGGTCGGGGGACGTTCTTGATACGCTCGTAGGGCAGCGAATCCACATCCCTGTTCCAGACGATCATCGCAATCGGGGCGCCGGTCGTCCGACCTTGGAATATCCCAGAAAGGATCTCTACCTTGTCTTCCTCGATTCTCGACGATGTGATGCTTGGCGTCCTTGGCACTCGTTTGTCCAGTTCATGTTGCACATCAGCCTCGCTGAGCTCCAGCCCGGCGGGGCAACCATCAACAACTGTGCCTACGCATCTGCCGTGGCTCTCGCCGAAAAGGGTTACAACAAACTCTTCGCCAAGGCTATTATCGGCCAGAAATATCTCCTCCAAGAGTCTTTAGATCATCAAAGAAACTGGGATAAGACTTGGCGACACATCCTGCCCCGTCCAATATGGTTTCTCCCTTCGCGGCCAAGGCCGCCACCGCACAAGACATGGCAACCCTGTGGTCACCATGAGAGTTTACTGTAGCTCCCTTGAGTAGTGAACGGCCAACAATCTCAAACCCGTCATCAGTGTCGCAAATCTTCGCACCCATCTTACTCAGTTCGCTTGAAAGCGCCTTCAGTCTATTCGACTCTTTCATCCTCAGTCTCTGCGCGTTCACGATCTTGGTCGTTCCTTCGGCGCAGCATGCAACAACAGCGAGAGGGGGAACTAGATCCGGACAATCTGAGGCATCTATCTTCATTCCTCGAAGACGTGATGATCTGACGCGGACCGTACCCCCATCTGCATGAACATCAGCGCGCATACCTCTGAGAAGGGAAACGACTTCACTGTCTCCCTGAGATGATCTTTCAGTTGGCAACCCGAAAACGCCGACCTCCGAACCTGTAATCGCGCCAGCAGCGAGCAGAAAGGCCGCCGATGAATAGTCACCCTCGATGACGTGATCATATGAGCTAGGCGTCTGCCCTCCATCGATTGAGAACCTCGTCATATCAACATTTGCATCAATCTGAATGCCATGGCACTTTAGGACTTTGATAGTCATTCCAACGTAAGGTGCGGATTCCAACACCGGTGTAACCTCGATTGATGTGGGCTCGCCTGCAATTGATCCTGAAAATAACAACCCTGAGATGAACTGAGAGCTGATATCACCGACTATCCGGACCTTTCCTCCCTTGTAGGTCCCGCCAAACAGCACGAGGGGAGGACGGCCGTCTTTCCGCGCGGAGTAGCATTCAACACCCAACTGCCTCAGCGAGTCTATCAGCGGTTGCATCGGCCTTCTTCTCAGGGATGCTTCTCCGGTAACCACTGAAATCCCTTCGGCGTGAGCTAGGATCGGCGTGACGAAACGCATTGTGGAGCCCGATTCTCTACAGTCAACTACATTGTTGGGAAGACGGATATGGTCCACGCCACTGACGATCAATGGCCCGTTTTCGAATATGACCTCTGCCCCATATGCTTCCACCGCTTGAACAGTCGCCTGTACGTCTTCACATAGCGACGGGTTATGAATCCATGATTTCTCAGGAGAGAGAGATGCGGCTATCAAGGCTCTGTGTGTATGCGACTTCGAAGGGGGCGCATGAACCGAACCATCAAGGGGCTGGCCCCCACGTATTGTGACTTGCTCAGGTATTCCTAGCAACAACTCTCGCCTTCTTGTTGTTCATGTTAGCTTCGATAATCTTCCCCTCAAATCGGGACATTGCGGCGCGTACCCTGCGGACTCTACCTCTCTCCACTATCGCCACCGTCGCTGGCCCTTTGCCCGACAACCCGGATGCAATCGCTCCGGCATCGATCGCCTCAACCGCCACATTCGGTTCCCAACCGAGAACGATCGAGTGAGCAAAGCCGTTCAGGATCAATGCTTCCCAGTGATGACCTTCCAATGCCATTCTGTGAGCGAACTCGCTGATGCGGGCTAACTTCCGAAACTTTTCTAGGTCTACATTAGCGGTGTAGGACTTCTCAGGTGGGACATGGAATAGAGCGCGATATTTCTCGGAAATCTTCTCCCTCTTGAGTATCATCCTTTGCCTGTTGTCGGTGATCACGAGTCCCCCGTAGTAAGACGCAGATGCATCATCGAACGCTCCTGTGATCGTGACGCCCGCCTCCATTGCGGCATCAACGCTGTCCATGAGAATCTCGCCGTCACGGATCCTCTTGCCAAGTGCCGCTGTGGTTGCGAGCGCCACCGCATTAGCTACTACACTGCTGCTCTTCATTCCACGTGCAATAGGTATGTTCGATCTGGTTTCCACCTGAGCCCCAAATGTCTTGTTTGCCTCATGCCGCCTTAGCACCTTGCGGGCAACCGCAACAACCAAACCGGTCTTCTCGCATGGCTCGCCATGAATCAAGGCTGTAACCTCGCCCGCTCGCCTGTTCAGCTCGACCCTGGCCTTGGTCCAGAGACCGACCCCCAGCGCTGCTCCTCTACCCGTTGATATTGCATTCACAACTGTTGCTGCTCCGTGCGCAACCGCCTCAGCAGCATGCATTGTCTCTAGTCTCCTTCGGCCCGAGCCTCAGCGAGCGCATTTCGCATTACCTC
>CAZGZF010000055.1:0-4300 GCA_964529995.1 uncultured Candidatus Bathyarchaeia archaeon | reverse complement strand
CCCCCCCCCGGCCCGGCGCGAGAGTCCTCAGCTGAACATAGGCACATAACCGGAACTTCGATCGCTCTTGCTGGTCAATCTGGGGCTCACTCACCTCTCTCAAAGAGCAGGTAATGATTGATCATAACGTCACGACCGATCGCTTGATAGGTATGGAGACGCCAGCCCTTACTCTCGTATTCCTGAATTGTCTTGGCGACATCCTTGTGGTGCCCGACTTCAACACATTCATATTCCTTCAGAATACCTCACCTCCCACGAATGCATTTTGCCAAGGCAGATACTAGACGTGAACCAATATGCACAGCAAAACAGCAGTGCAACACCTCCAGAATGAAATCCAAGAGCGCCCGGTCTCGCTTTCAAGGCACTCGCACGAAGAGACATCATCGTTGGCGCTGTTTGGCCGCTGCGGTCCTCCACACAAACCCGGCTCCCACACATGCCACAATGCCCATTATGATTGGATAGAGGAATGCAATTCGAAATGTAAATTGGTCGGACAGAAATCCGATCAAAGCAGGCGATACGGTTCCGCCGATAAGCGATGCGACCGTATTGGTCAGTCCGATTATCCTCGCTCTGTTGAACCGATCCGTTATGTCTGATACCATGGCGAAGAATATCGGGAAGAAGGCGGAGCCCACAATTCCTTGGAAGAACAGCCCCACGAGGTAGGAGGTACTGAAAGGCACTGAGGTAATCCAGATCGTGGCTACCGAGACCATCACCACTGTCAATAAGAGAACTCTTGCCCTTCCAACTCTATCCGAAAAATACCCTCCAGTCAGCTGTCCCAATGTACCAGTCATACGTGAAGCACCAAGCACGAAGGCGACATACGAGACATCGAGAAGATATGTCTGAGTTAGGTACACAGGCACCATCGAGAGTAAACCGAGGTTGCACGACCAGACAGCCGCTTGCACAATAACCATTGAAAGAAGCAGAGAAGCAGGCAGCCCCCGACTCTTTTGACTTAATTGTGGTGTGACGGCCTGTGGTCTTCTGGGAACCAGAAACAGAATCAGGATGAAGATGATAAGCGAGTAGATACCCCATGCCTGCAGGCAACCTGACCAACCCAAGGTCCCAATCGTCGACCAGACAAACAGTGGGCCCAAAGTCTGACCGATAGGCGCTGCCGTTTCATGTAAACCCATTACAGACCCTACTCGTTCTGCCGGATACTCGCTTGATAAAAGAGAAAGCCCATGCGGAACGTAGGCGCCGAGGCCGATTCCAGCGACAAAAACCAGCACGACAAGGTCGACAAAGGACTTTGTCACTGAGAAAATCAACAAGGATATCGTCGTCAATGCTACCCCTCCACACATGACCCACCTCTCAGAAAGTTTACCTGACATCAAGGAGGATGGATAGGATGAGGTGGCGTATCCTAGGGACAGGGATCCTACCAACAACCCCACAGCCTGGTTGGAAAGGTTCATTGAGGATTGTAGCGCAGGCATTATCGCCGTGAACATCATCCGATACGAAAAATTCCACAGCCAAGTTGCCCACAGCAAGGGAAGGATCAACTTGTTCGACATTGCTACTCTACTGCAGTATCCCCGGAAGCAGGGATAATCATTAATATCCTTAACGGCGAACCTTCAGTCGGGAGTAGAATTGATAACGGAATTCGCATCTGTAGCGGTTCTCGTATCCAACGGAGAGAGATCGAAGGAATGGTACAAGGACAAGCTTGGCTTTGAAGTTAGGGAGGACGGAGAACACTGGATAGTTGTTGCACCTCGAGGCTCCAGAACAGGCATTCATCTCTGTGAGGCAAAGGAGCTTGAGCCCGGCAACCAAGGAATACTCTTCTACGCTGATGATGTGGACGCAACCTGCAAGGAACTGCAGGAGAATGGTGTCGAATTCACCAGACCTCTCGGAAAGGCTGAGTGGAACAAGAGCATGAGATATGCCATGTTTAAGGACCCTGACGGAAACGAGTACTGGCTAATGCCGAAAATGTAGCCAGCGTTTCACCGTTCAGACTGAAAGGCAACTACTACTTCATACTCCAAGTGGAAATACGCTAGACTCTCTTGAGCCATTCTCTTTGAAAGACATCCGAAACAGTGTAGCTTTCATCTTCTCTTTCAAGAAGGCCTCTTTCAACGAGATATCGTACCGCCTTTTGAACACTTGAGGGTGCTCCAAGCGAATGCTTTGCGATAAACTCCTTCGAGAAAATTTTGGCACCACCACTAAGAGCTATTCCTCTAAGTAGGGCTCGCTGAATCGGTGGCAAGGATTCCCAGATGGTCGTGAACGCGTAGTTCTGGGCTACGAGTACATTTTGGACCGCGTCTCGGACATAAGATGCGTTGACTTCTGTTCCGGGACGCAGTAGATTCCAGACTTCGTGGCAAAGTTGCTGCGTGTAGTATGGATGGCATCCTGTGATCGACATTATCTCATGTGCGATTTCCTGAGAGAGGCGCATCCCACCTAACTCGAATTTCTTCCTTATGAAGCTCACAAAGTCGTTAGCTGGTATCGGACCCAAGTATAGTGGTTTCCCGATTCGATAAAGCGGTCTAGTCTTGTCAGCGAATATTTTGTCTAGAAGGTGCTTGCGACTTCCCGCGAAGACGTATGCTACTTTCTCATGATGTTGGATCTTACTTCGAATCTCCCTTTGCATGTGTTCGCCGTCTAAGCTCTCGATCTCTTGGAACTCGTCAAAAGCCACGGCGACTGCCTTCTTCTTCCTATCCGCTAGTCTTTGGGGCGCATCAAGGATCGAACTCATCAGAGACTCGAGCTCTTTGCGGGTTCGACTTAACTCAATCTCGATCCCAGGCGTTCCTTCAGGTCTAATCACTACTTTCGGCGTCGGAATTACTTCTCTTAGAAACGCGATCGCATCCTCAAGTCTGCCTCTCTCAGCCTGAGAAAGCGCAGCAGCGTACACCTCAATGAACCTAGTTCGAGACGTTACAGGAAACAAATCCACATAGATCGTCAGAACCTCTCTAGTCCGAATTCGTCTAAATACCTCAAGGATTAGCGAAGTCTTTCCATATCTTCTTGGAGAAGCTATGATGACGTTTGTTTGGCTCAGAACAGCCTGTGTGAGCGCCTCTATCTCACGCTGCCGGTCTGCAAAGTCATCCCTTGAGACTATTGTACCGAACGTGAATGGGTTCTGCATTAAATACGCCTCTAAGCGTAACGCTAACTGGCGTAATGGTTTTTATACCTTTTGGCGTAACGCCTTCAAGCGTAACAATTTCACATCAAAGCCTCTTTCGGCCAACCTCCGAACAATGCCCGATCGCCGCCAGATCCTCGTCGACCACATCACCTCAGGATCGCAACTGCCACAACACCATTCGAACGCCTTCCTTTCGAAGGACCCACAAAGCAATTCGCTCTCTTACAATCTAGCCATACGAGAGGTACAGCATTAGCCGAAGGCTTTTATATATGAAAGAATGTTCATATGTTCATGGCAACATCTGCAGCGGATCTCATCAGAAAACTAGCCCAGATATTTCAAGTGCTCTCAGATGAAACAAGGCTGAGAATCATCAGAGCTCTAGAGAAGCAAGAAATGTGCGTCTCGGACATAGTCAAGAAGACTGGAGTTTCACAGTCTGCCGTTTCCCATCAGTTAAGAATTCTCCGTCAGATAGACTTGGTCCGGTCGCAAAGAAGAGGGAAGAACATCTACTACAGGATCGCCGACGGACACGTCTTCTCGGTAATCAAAGATGGGCTGGAACATGTAACGGAGGTAAGATAGTGCCAACAAGGCAGCTTGAGGCAAAGATTGAAGGAATGGATTGCCCCACTTGCGCTGCAAAGATCAAGGAAGCCCTAGCAGGGCTTGAGGGCGTTCTGGATGCCGACGTTGTTTTCAGCGCTGGAAAGGCAAGAGTAACCTATGATGCAGACAGAGTCGATGAGAAGAGAATAAGGCAGGAGGTCAGCAGGCTCGGCTATGAGCTGACAAGTGACGAAGGATTGGAAAAGAGGCGAAAGCGCAGACTAGAACTCCTGTATCTGTCAGTTGTGGGTGGCGGGATACTAGTATGTTGGTCCGGCATTCTTCACCGCTTCACTTCGATTGATCTTGATGGAATAGTACTCGTAGTCCTCACGGGAATTCCTATTCTAAGGTCAACGTTCCGAGCGTTGAGGGCGAAATCGGTAACGGCGGAAGTCGCGATGGCGACGGGTATGGCTGCCTCCATTGCCATAGGGCAGCTCCTGTCTGCGGCCGTAATTGGATTCTTCATGCTCATCGCAGAATTCATCGACGAACTCACGACTGACAAGG
>CAZGZF010000054.1:0-4347 GCA_964529995.1 uncultured Candidatus Bathyarchaeia archaeon | reverse complement strand
GCCAAAAAGCTAATAGATTTGTGAGAAAAACCGTCACCTGTCCTGCGTACTTGCCGGGACGGCCTACAAAAGGATCGATTTGAGATGTCAGAGTCACATTCTAGGTTCAGGATGGTCGACGTGGGCAGCAAGCCTGACGAACATAGAGAGGCAACCGCCACGGGAAGACTGAGGCTGAGGAAGAGCACGGTGCAGCTTCTGAAGGAAGAAAAGATCGAGAAAGGAGATCCACTGGCAGCGGCGGAGGTAGCCGCAATCTTGGCGGCGAAGAAAACAAGCGAAGCGATCCCTCTATGCCATCCTCTTCCAATTACTGAAGTGAAGGCAATGGGGAAGATCGTCGAGGATGGCGTTGCGGTCGAGACCTGTGTGAAGACAACGGCCAAGACAGGTGTTGAGATGGAGGCCCTTCACGCAGCAGCTGTCTACCTTTTGACCGTGTGGGATATGACCAAACAGCACGAGAAGGACGAGTCGGGACAGTACCCGTTCACCAAGATCGAGGAGATTAGAGTCTTAAGAAAGGTGAAGCGGAACGCTCGAGAGTAGGTCAGTTCAAGAGCATAGAGAGAAGGCCCCTTCCTCGGTGGCCGTTTCGATCATAGTCTGCAGCACTTCTCGATATGCCCGTTGGAAGAGAGGCAAGAAGGTGGACGATCAATCCGGTGATATGATTGAATCGCTTCTGTCGAGCGCTGGGCACAGAATCATTGGTCGAGTGTTGATACCGGATAGTAGGCGAGATCTTACACATGAGATCAGGAAGGCTACGGGATCCGCAACGGTTGATTCGGTCATCGTCTGTGGCGGAACAGGGATAACCAAGCAAGATGTCACGATAGAGGTGATTGAGAGGCTCCTGGACAAGGAAATCCCTGGCTTTGGAGAGATATTCAGGAAGCTAAGTCATGACAGGATAGGATCCGCGGCTGTCCTGTCTAGGGCTCTCGCAGGGGTAATAAAGAGCAAAGCAATCTTCTGTCTGCCTGGGTCGACTGACGCGGTTCGTTTGGCCATGAATGAACTGATACTTCCAGAGATCTGCCACATAGTGAAACACGCCTCGGAGTGACTAGGAATTGCCTCCTACCGAGCCCATCGTTGACAGTCTTGGCAGACCCTTTCTGAACTTCAGAATCTCAGTAACGCAGAGATGCAACCTCGAATGCCCCTACTGTCACAGGGAAGGTCAACCTCAAAGCAAAGACGAGATGACCCCTGTAGATATCGCTAGGATAGCCAGGATCGCTGCCGAATTGGGAGCGCGACGCCTAAAGCTCACAGGAGGCGAACCGCTTCTCCGCGAAGACATTGAAGAGGTTCTGGGACTTTTGAACGAAGCCTATGCGATTGAAGAGATCTCAATGGTTACCAACGGAACCTTGCTTACTCCCCAGCTTGCGAAGAACCTTAAGCGGAACGGACTGGCTAGAATCAACGTCAACATTCCCTCAGTTGATGCAGGCACATACGAAGGCTTGACAGGAGGAAGGCTCCAAGACGCCGTTGAAGGCGTCAAGGCCGCCATCTTGGCTGGCCTCTTTCCCGTGAAGGTGAACATGCTCGTTCTTAGAGGGGTTAATGACGGGCAGATAGACTCGATGCTGCATTTCTGTCGTGGGGTCGGAGCGAGATTGCAGCTGATTGAACTCGAACCGTTGAATGTGAACGGTGAGTACTATGCCAGACATCATAAGCCCCTCGATCAGATAGAGGAGCAGCTTTCTGGCAAAGCACACAAAGTCGAAGTGAGACACTCTATGCACGGAAGAAAAGTGTACTATCTTGACGATGTTGAGGTTGAAGTGGTCAGGCCCGTGGAGAATACTGAGTTCTGTCTCCGCTGTTCCAGAATGAGGCTGACAAGCGACGGCAGACTGAAGTCCTGCCTAATGAGATGTGATGACCTTGTAGATCTCTTGGGCGCCATCAGGTCTGGCGCGACTGACCAAGAAGTTGGAGACCTCATATCGTCAACGGCTAAGAGGCGGCGGCCTTTCTACGACGCGAAACCTTCCTAGCCAAGGCTCGACGCTTCCTAGCCCTGACCGGTTTCTCCTTTCTTCTCGCCTTCGCCTGAGCAGCCTTCCCGGACAAGTATTGAGCCATCTCGTCGTCGAGGTCGAGCCACTTAGCAATCTCAGAAGCTGCTTTTGGATTGCTCTGAAAGATGAAAGACACGTAAGGCAAGAAATGCTTGACAGCCCCTCCACTCGATAGATGGGTCTTCGCTCCAATCTTCGCACCAATGTCTCGGCGCAAGGCTCTTTGCTTCTTAGTTCGAGATAGTGACATGATCCTGCTGGGAAATCTCATCGGTACCCAGGCAGGTTTGGTCCGCTCCTTAGACATTGCCACACCTGCCGTCATCTCATTCAGAGCGAATGGAAACAGTTCCCACGCCTGCAGCCTCCTTGTCCTTGATAGATACACGTCAGCTCTCGATAATGCATCCATCGCCTCGGACAGATCTCTGGGATCTGTGAGTTGCAGAGGGGCGTTCTCGTAGATCCACTCAAAGAACATATCGAGGTCTACGTCTGCCATATCGGTCGATCTCCTGGCTTGAATGCAATTCTTTGCGAAGAAGACTGATCTCAAAGCGTCAAAGATCGTCTCCTTCCTATCTCTCCACGAGAGCCATTCCACATCTGCATAGCTAAGCTTCTTCCTGCCAGTAGTGAACGTCTGGAGATCGTTTATGATTGATCGCATGTCACCCTCGTTTCGATCAATGATGAGCCTCAACGCCTGCTCATCCACCTCTATCTCTTCGGAGGCGAGGAGCTTCCTCAAGTAGGGAACGGAGTCCCGTACTCCGATCCGCTTGAATTCCACTAGAAAGCAGAGTTCGCGAAGTGGCCTAATCTTCGGGTCCCAAGGGTCGTTCGCAGTGAGAACGATTGGACATCTGGCCTGCTCTATCGTTTCGATCACTGCGGGTATGGCTCCAGCGTCCTCAGCCAGGTTGATGCCGTCGATTTCGTCGAGAAGGATTAGACGATTCCTTCCGAAGAGTTCGCCTTGAGTGGCTGCACCTCCAGCTATTCTTCTGAGTTGTTCGCCTGTCCTCTTGTCGCTTGCATTTATCTCGACCAGATCGAATCCCATGTCGTTCGCAGCTGCTTGGACAGTGACGGTCTTGCCAGTCCCTGGAGGGCCATGTAGGAGCGCTGCCTTCTTCGGTGGCGCGCCCTTCTGCCATGATCTTATCCAGTTGGCAAAGGCCTCTTTCGCTTCTTTGTTTCCTGCAACATCGGAGAGTGTCTTTGGCCTGTGTTTCACTGTCCAAGGAACAGGCATTGGGAGCCCACTACTTTGTTTTCTCGGATACTACCGCAAGTTTGGCAAGCAACGCGCTGAGCTGAACCTCTTCATCTCCGCCTTCGATAAGCCGGAAGTCAACCTCGCCGATCGCGTCTGCAAGCGCAACTTTGTTCCGCTCTGGAACATCCATGCCGAACACCTCTGAATGCATCTGCTTAACGATGTCTGAGCCAGATAGACCGTACTCAACTAGTAGTGATCGTAGCATCTGTCTCGCCTTCATGAACTCGCCCTTGAATGCTAGGTTGAGCATCTCTCTCACGTCTTTTGGCTTTGCTCTCCCTACAACCATGTAGACTGATTCCTCGGAAACAGGCTTCTCCAAGGACGCGGCAGCTTGAAGCGTGTTCACAGCCTTCCTAAGGTCACCCTCGGCAATCTCCACGATTGCGGCCACGCCGCCTCCTTCAAGCTTGACCGCTTCCTCTTTCGCTATGTGATTCAAGTAGTCAGCAACATCTTGGCTTCTCAGCGGTGTGAACCTGAACAAGGCACACCTTGACTGAATTGGCTCGATGACTCTTCCAGAATAGTTGCAACACAGTATGAACCGGCATGTCTCCGTATACCTCTCCATGGTTCTTCTCAAAGCCTGCTGGGCATCAGAGGTCATGTTGTCAGCCTCATCGAGGACCAAGATCTTGAACGGGACTTCGCTCATAGTTGCGATCCTAGCGAACTCTTTCACAGTGGTCCGTATAACATCAATTCCCCGAGCGTCACTTGCATTCAGCTCCATGAAGGCGTCCATGTACCTCTGACCGAAAAGATCGTGAGCCAGACACAGAGCGGCCGTTGTTTTCCCAGTGCCAGGAGGGCCTGCGAATAAACAATGTGTCATCGTCTTGGTCTCAACGAACCTCTGAAGTCTGCCAACAATCTCCGTCTGATTTCTCATCTCGGATAACGATCTTGGCCTGTACTTCTCTGCCCACATCGCGCGTTCCAACTTAGCCACCTACGAAATCGTTACTGCTGACCTAGAGATTGACTGGGCCAGCTTAAAAATCTCGGCGACTG
>CAZGZF010000053.1:0-4591 GCA_964529995.1 uncultured Candidatus Bathyarchaeia archaeon | reverse complement strand
TCAAGGAGTGTTCCTTCTCGATGTGGTACAGTATCACCCGTCCCATGTTCCCGCCAAGGGACCCGAGTCCTGTCTCAATAGATTCGGCTATTGTTCTTTGCAGTTCTTCAGAAAGCGCGGGTGGACTTGTCCTACTCTTTGAATGCTTTCTCTTCTCTTCTAGTTGCAAGGAAAGTCCTAATCTTGTTGTGCGCAATCTGGATTGCCCTGACTCTGCTTAAATAGGGAGGCCTTGGAATGTCTGCGCTTCCTATAAACTACCGAGGAAAGTTGAGAATGAAACTTCTGTAAATCTTGGAGATTTTGTCTGCGTCTTGTTTGGAGGTCTTCAACGATCCAGTTTGTCGTTCTGTATCTTGAACTCGAATTTCATGTACGATCCTGTCGAGGGTCCGTTGCTGGGTCTTTGATTTTTCTTCCATGGGGACTGGAGTTGCATCTCGTTCCGCATCGCTCACTCGCAAGGAGTTCTTGATCTGACGCGTCTGCTCAGGAGACCGTTCTTGAGTTTTCGCAATATGTCTTCTGTACTGACCTCAAGCCGTGTCTGACTTCTAGTAGTTGCCCCTTTGAGAATCAGTTGTGTCGGAAAAAAGGATTGAGCGATATGAGAAGATGTTGACCCTTACTACTGGTTTGACTCTTCATGTATCTCGAGTCGTTTCAAGTATTTGCAGACTTCTCAGAAGATCGGTGCGACAATTCGATTGTGCCTCTTATCTGAGCGAATGTACTTCGATCGTTGCGAGCTTGTTTGCTGGTTGTAACAGACACTTGCTTAAGGCATTGTTTGATTGTTTTCGCTGTCTGTATGATCATCGCTCAAAGGTGTGATCTTGGTGCTTGAGGAGATTTGCGAGGCTCTTCGAGATGGGAGATGGCACGGTGAAGATGAGATAGCTGAAGCCTTGGATCTCTCTCCGGAGCTTGTTCGCCGAGTTGTTAGGTTTCTTGCAAAATATGGGTTGGTGGAGTCTCGGGTTTTTGCTGAGAAGAAGTTTAGATGGCTTAAGGACGCCCCTGGGCTACCTGA
Source organism: uncultured Candidatus Bathyarchaeia archaeon (assembly GCA_964529995.1). GTDB lineage: Archaea > Thermoproteota > Bathyarchaeia > 40CM-2-53-6 > JALHTG01 > JALHTG01. The sequence goes on along the minus strand of CAZGZF010000053.1, from coordinate 3,558 downwards.
AGCATTGATGATTGTAGAGACTGTGAGTTCGGAGTCGATGCAGACTTGTTCTGCGATAGCCTCAAAGCTGGAGAGACGAAGGTAGCGTACTCTGAGGACGTTTTCCTATAGGGAACTTGTTTTGCCGGGGTTGAGATAGTGAGCATCCTACAAGAGGAGATTCGTCAGAATAGCTTGGAGTTGAATACGAGAAAGAACAGGAACAAGTTTCAGATTACTCAAGCGATACTTGAGGTTGCGAGGGACGGAGCTGGGAAGACGAGGATAATGTATCGGGCCAATTTGAGCTTCAAGCTTCTGGAGGACTACTTGGGGGCTCTTGTGAGGTCAGGGCTGATCAAGGTGAAGGAGGGGGAGAGGAAGATGTATCTGACGAGCGAGAGGGGGCTGCAGTTTCTCCGGGAGTTTGAGGATCTCGAAAGACATGCGGCTCTGGCTATTGCGAAGAGGGATAGTCTCACTAGGATGCTTGCGAAGGGATCATAGAAGGGCCCTTGAGTCTGCAAGGAGAATGGTTCGATTCTGAGACATCGACCTGCCTGACTGTTGACGGCAAATCGGTTTGTGCGAATTCTCAGGCTTTGGGGCATCTTTAGAGAAGGAGAAGTATGGCGCCGGCCGGAACTGAGCGACGGTCAGGCGGAAACCACGTCGAGTCTTTGCTTTTCCTCAAGAGGCTTCTATGTTGTACGTATGGGGACACGGTATTGATTCAAAGAAAGAATGGGCAGATTGTGTTCTGGTGTGGTTGTGTGAGGGATAGAGGGACTTCTGAGATGCAGGAGACAGACTTGAACTGCGAGGTTGTCAAGGTGAAGCGCTGAGCGTTCTTGCTTTTCTAATGTCGTACAAGAGGCTCGTTGATATTGTAGCGGCGGGCATCTCTGAAACATGAGTGGCGAAACCGTTCTCCTCCAGTAAGGCTGACAATCGGTTCTCTGAATGCGTGGCATACGGAATGAGTGAGAGGGGCCTCGTTGGCCCGAGATGTCTGCCAAGATGAGACAAGCAACAGCTGATTAGCCAAGGTGCAGATGGCAAGCCATCAGATGCACCTGGCGAATCAGGGAAAGTGTTCAGTGCTCGGTGGCCGTGTGAAATTGACAAGTCAAATGGCTGGGCTGCTTGCTTTTGGGCTTTCCGCTGTTTCGTCTATGTGGCTTGACTTGACTCCATTGGCTTAGGTGAGAGTGTTGTTATCGAAGGAGGAGTTGGAGCGACTGAAGTCAAGGCTGAATAGTGACTATGTTGAGTCATTTTTGGCTCTCATGCATGTTAGATGTCCCATCCACAATGAGTATGTGGCTTCGATGACTCGGGATGGGCGGATGACTTTCTATTGCGGATGCCCTGTCAAGACTGTGTCGACTGGGAGCAAAATTAGTAGAGGAAATCTGGCACTCATTTCGTCCTCGACCTCTAATGGATCTAGCAGAAGACGTCACGGACACTGAGGTATCGGTTTCCGACATATTTCGTCGAGAATTGAGCGAGTTCCACCCTCTACGGCGCAGACCGCAAAATAGAAAAAGAGAGTAGGTACTTCTACTTTCCTTTTGGGTGGAGACGCCTTTGAACGTACGAGATATGAAGCTCGATTATTGTTCCCGCTTCGCTTCAGAGGCGGGCTTTCAGGAATGGTGGTTGATATAGGCCTCCGCTTGTCTATCGAGCCTTTTTCAAGTGCGCCCTGTGAGTGCAAAGGTTCGTGGCCGCATTGTGAACTTGAAGTTGCTGGCAAGGGTTCTTCGTGTTGTCTTGAAGTTGTTGGATACGCCCAAGATACGCATATGGAGGGCTGGAAGAGCAAGAGCGGAGGAGTTGATGCAAAGGTTCAGTGATAGAGGACTGTTCCAATGAGTTCTCTAGGTCTACTATCATCGGCTAGACTGCGTCAGGTTCGTCGACTTGAGGAGCTAGCGCCGGCTCTTTACGACTCAGCGTGCCTTCGACGGCTCGACTCGAACCTACCTGTGTACGAGATCTATCGAGACTGTTGCGATGATCAAGTGAGGGATCTTCTTCGCAAGTATGGTTTGCGATATGATGTGACTGTTATTCCTCCACTTCTGCTTGGGGAGGAATATGTGAAGACTTTGGGGCATTTCCCCTTACCGTCCGGAGTGGCGAGGGTTCATCCTGAAGTCTTCGAGGTCCTTGAGGGTCAGGCGCGTTTCTTGGTCCAAAAGTACCAAGGTGAACAGCTGGTTGATGTCTCGTTGGTAGTGGCACAGGAGGGGGACACCGTATTGATTCCTCCAGGCTCTGGCTACGTCATGATCAATGCTTCGCCGGGACGAATGGTGGTGGGGCACCTAGCTTCGCGAAGCTGTGTTGAAGCGTATGACCAATATGTGGAGAGGAGAGGCGCAGCTTTCTACTTTTTGACTGGCAGCAGGCTTGTTAGGAACCTGAACTATTCTTCGGTTCCTCGAGTTCGTGTTTTGAGGGCGGAGACTCCGCCCTTTCTGGAAGGTGGTCTGGGTTTGTTGCAGGCGTTCCTGAAGGATCCGGACCGGTTCACATTTCTGAATGAGTTGAGTATACGTGCGGAATGGGATGTGCTTGAACGTAGCCAGCTGCCCTTGGTGAGCCGCAACCTTCTGATCTTTGCGAACGTCTTCCTTGCAACGTATGCGGCTTTGATGTTTCTCACCATTCTCTCGATGGTAATCACCTCCTGAAGAGACTAATCAGGAGGCCTGCTAGGTGAGCGCATCTTTGGTAGGAGATCGCAGATGATGAAGTCATTCAACACAGCGCAGGGAGAGTCTGCGAGAGCTCTTCCGACAGGTCTGATCGTCAATTGACCTCCTATAGTACGTAGTGATAGAGATCTTGAGCCGGTTCTCTACGATGCTTCTTCATGCAAAGATGTGGCTCCGGAGTTGCCCGAGTACGTAGTCAACAGGGCCTTGTGGACCGACGGCGACGAACGGAACATCCTTCACAAACACGGCTTGGGGTATGACGTGACCGATAGGCCCCGTCGAAAGGAACACGCCCCTCAGCAAGAAAGTCACTGACAACCTGTCCCACGTCCAACCGCAACGGAGCAAGGGAACAAAGAGGCAGCGAAAACAGCAAGAAGCCTCAGGGAGATTGCGGCACCGTCCTATGTACTGGATCGGGAAAGGTCACTGAACTGATGGAACTCTGATGTTCCGCTTTCGGAACATTAATATATCGTGCACCGATATAGTAGGGGGCTAGGGAAGGAGTGAGCAGTGAACTCAGAGTGTCCGACAAGTTTGGTTCGGCTATTTGTTACACGATTTCCTCATCAAACAGACCTAAATACAGTGGAGTAGATATTGATGCATCTCTCATCTCACACCCGTCTCGGCCGCTCAGCGATTGCAGTACTTGAGGGCAAACCTTCCTTTGATGACTCGTGCAACTCTCAGATACAAGGCCTTGAAAATGTCCTCTTGGCAGCTGTCGAGCATGGGCTTTCCCTTATCGGAAAAGATTTCGCCCGAGTCACATTCTACAACCTTGATACAAGATACTCACTAGGCAAGCCAGAAATCCCTCGGAAACCGGAACGCTTCATCC
>CAZGZF010000052.1:0-4615 GCA_964529995.1 uncultured Candidatus Bathyarchaeia archaeon | reverse complement strand
GAGATGCTTCAAAGATCGAGAGAATATTCAGGGAGATATTCGGCAGGACAGGTGCTCAATACTACGGTGTCAGATGGGATGTTGAAGCCCGCCGCTGCGTGGAGCAATACTACACCCTCGTCGCGAAGATCGGGAAGGAGACTATTGGCTTCGTGTCGACGAGGTTCTACAAGCCGCAATATCTTCTCTTTCCCTTCAAGGTGAAAAGAAGGCAGAGGCTAGCCTTTGTCATAGACTGGGTTATTGTCCAACCTGGCTATCAAGGTAGAGGCGTCGGAAGCAGCTTGATGAAATCGATGCTGGGCAGATTGTCAAGCCTTTCAAAGGAACACGACGCCTTCCGGAATGCTGTGGTCCTAGTTAGGACTTCAAACTGGTGGGAATTCACTCGAGGGCGTAGGTGGCGCGTTCCAGAAAGCAGGGATTCGCCGGCAGTGGAGTTCTACCGGAAATTTGGATTCAAATATAGCAAGGGCTGGATGAGGCTCAAACTATAAGAGACCTAGGCTATGTTGCGCCGGCCTGAAGCGCAGTAACCTACAGTCTTGGGAGGAATGAACCTACTCAGTATTCTCTTGCCGACCTGGTACTTCGCTACGGTTCCACTCGCCGTTTCAGTTTGCATCGCTTACCACGTATCATCAGCTACCTTCGAACACGCCGCCGAGACTTCGCGAGGCAGATTGATCGGACGCAATCCATGTTCAGGAACGCACACTGAAATGGCTACAGTAGAGAATAGGTGAAGGAGATGCGTGCGAGGAAGAACGTCTGCCTACACGAACCATCGTGATGTTTCTCGGTCGAAGTCGCTAATTATCTCGAATCCTCGTGGGATGTCGATTTCCTCTTCGAGGTCTGGATGCTGTATGGGAGGTATCTCTCGGAGTACTGCTGCGACTCCGTGCTTCGCCATCTGAGTGGCAGGATGATCTTCACCAAGGATCTTTTCGCAAAGCTGTATCGACAATCCTCTCACGTGTGATTCACTCAGGAATCCTAGTGCGTGAAGGTATTCATGCAGGAGCACGTAGAAGACGTAGCCGTTTATCTGCTGTCGGTTCTGAGCTGAGCGTACCACTATATCCAGGAGCCTCCGGTTCATCACGATGAGATTGCCTCCGACACCGTGAAAGCCACCAACCTGGTTGGGCAGGTCGGTTAGGCCAAGCATCAGACCTGCCCGGCTCAACCCAAGATTGTCCTTAACGACTCTCTTAACAAGCTCAAAGACGCAGGCGAAATCCATGCATTTGTCTAGGCTGCGTCTTGCTTCTCCGATATCTTCTTCCATTGGGTTCCGTGCCTCCCGCGGAGGGTAAGGCGTTACCTGAGGTAACGGCAGCCTATATAAATGTTACCAAAAGTAACAGTCGCCAATCGATTCCCCAAGATCTTGACTTGGCTCCGCTCTAACGCGTCCCCCTATGATCTAGACGTTGCATATCAACTGAGACCTAGGCGACTGCTCCCACTTTCATAGGAGACCTCACGTCAGTTTTGATACGGCTGGATTCAAGCTAAGGCTTATGAAGAGAGACACCACAGAAGTTGATGGTTGGCAGCTGTGATCAGTCGCATTCTTGTCTGCATGGTCTGTTAAGGCCGTTAAACAGAGGGCAATTCGATGAATCTCGGACTGATAGGTTGCGGGCAGGTGGCAAGTCTCTTTCACGCTCCAGCGATACGAGAGGTTCCTGGGATCAAGATTGGGGCTGTAGCAGACGTAAACCGAGAGCAAGTCGAACGATTCCGATGCAAAAACAGGATAGAGAAGAGATATACGGACTACCGTTCAATGTTTGCGGAGTGTGATATTGACTCCGTTCTGATATGCACTCCTCCTCGAACTCACGCGCGAATTATCCTAGACTCGATTGACAGAGGATTGCACGTTCTTTGTGAGAAGCCCTTTGTTTCTAGCACGTCGGAACTAGATCGCATCATCGAGTCAATCGATAAGGATCTTGTGATTTTTCCCTGTCACAACTATGTGTTTACGCCTAGCCTGGGTCTCATAGAGAACCTCGTGAAGACTGGTGGCTTTGGCGATCTGGCCAAGATTGAAGCGCATCTAGCCGTGGGTTTCAACACGTGGCGGCCGAGGACTGACTATAGAATGCAGGATCGAGCGGGCGTGATTCCAGATCTTCTATATCACGTCATCTACGTAGTGAACAGAACATGCGGACCACTTGCAAACATTTCCGGCGTCAAGGCAGAGAGAGGCAACAATCATACCGCAACTGCTGTCGACGTCCAAGGTGAACTCAGAGACGGCGCCTTGGCGGAATTGTCTGCTACTTGGAAGACCCTGTTGCCCCACTTCAGAATCTCACTCTACTATTCGCGTTCTTCAATAGAGACAGATCTAATCTGGCACCCGTACAGGATATTTGCCAAGGGCATTCATCGGGAACTTCTGCCAAGGATTACTCAAGGGAGGTTGGATGAGATCCGCTCACTATCCTCTCTGACGCATCCCTCATTCAAGCTTCTACACGAGAACTTCCTGCATTCGGTTACGTCGAAATCCAAACCAGAAGTGACTGTTCAAAACGTTGACGAGACCCTTCGGACAATTCAGGCGGTAACCGACATGGCCGGAATCTGAATGGACACGGTTGGCATACGGAAAGCATCCTATCCGTCCAAGGAAGCCATAGACTCTCTGCTCGATATAACAGAGGCTGGGAGCATTCGGCATGGGGAATCAGTCATTGTCAAGCCGAACATTTGCTACGATCGCAACCCAAATGACATGATAGTGACAGATTTCAGACTGATCGAAGCAGTTCTGGAATGGCTAAAGGAACGTACCAACGAAATAGTAGTTGTAGAGTCCGATAATAGGTCCGGCTCAGCTGAACGTAGAACCGCGTCGTTGGGGCTCCCCGCTCTACTCCGAAGGTTGAACGTTCCCTTCAGGAACTTGACGCTTGAGAGAGATTTCGTCACGAAGAATGTGGGCAATGTGACTTTCCACCTTCCGAAACTGGTGACCGAAGCTGATTGCGTTGTGAACCTCCCCAAACTGAAGACCTCTGCGGGGACGACTGTCACTTTATCCTTGAAGAATTCTTTCGGGCTTGTTATGGACAGAAATAAGCCGTCGATGCACAAGTCTCTTGACAGGATTTTGCTTGAGGTCAACAAGGCGATAAGACGGCATCTAGTTCTCGTTGATGGAATCGTGGGAATGGAAGGGAACGGCCCCCTTTACGGAGAACCAGTGCAGGCAAAGGTAATCGTGGCAGGTAGCCGTCCAGTTACGGTTGATGCGACGTGCTGTCACATTATGGGGTTTGACCCCTCCCAGATCAACCACATAAGGACCTGTTCAGAAGGCGGCCTAGGGACGCTGGATCTTGAAGAGATCCGCATCGTGGGAGAAGACATCCTTGCGGTGGCTAGGCGATTCACACCTCCTTCCTTCGGTCCGACCTCTCTGGCAAGAACTGTCAGGTCTGCGGCGCGACTCTACCTCACAAGAAGAACATCATCTCAGATCATGTCTGGCTAAGAACGTTCTCAAGCTCTCTCGCCGAACCGATCTCGATGGGCTTCTTGAGGAGACGCGTCGCGCTCTTGACATCCTTGAGGCCGCTACCAGTCAGAACGCAGACTACTCTGTCAGACCTCCTTATCACGCCGCTCTCCGCCAGCTTCACGAGAGCCGCGATTGTGGATGCCGACGCCGGTTCAACAAATAGTCCTTCGGTTTCAGCAACGAGCCGTTGAGCTTCGAGGATCTCTTGGTCCGTGACAGATATGGCGTGTCCCTTTGAGTCCTTCAGCAATCTGAGGACTCTCCTTCCGCTAGGGGGATCTGGATTGGAGATCGATTGGGCGATCGTATCCGACTTCGCAAATGGGTGAACGGTGTCCTTGCCTGATCCGAAAGATGCCACGATCGGTGAACAACCTTCCGCTTGCACGCAGACCATTGATGGCACGTGGCTTACAAGCCCGAGTTGACGCATTTCCTTGAACCCTTTCCACAAGGCGCTGATGTTTCCGCCACTGCTTGTGGGAACCAATACTCGGTCGGGTGAGTTCCAGCTCAGTTGTTCGCTGATTTCATACGCAATAGTCTTCTGACCTTCGACTCTGAACGGTGCATCCGAGTGAACCATGTATATGCGATGTTTAGCGCTTGCTTCAAGGCCCATCCGATACGTTTCTGGGTATTCGCCTCTAACCGCGATCAGCGCCGAGCCGCAGATCATCGTCTGAACCATTTTCTCTACGGGTGTTCCTGTGGGTATCAGCACGAGGCTCCTGAGTCCCGCCTTTGCTGCGTAAGCTGCCATGGAGGCAGCCATATTGCCCGTTGAGACACATCCCACTGCATTGGCTCTTAGCTGCGCAGCCTTAGAGACGCCAACGCTGCTTCCCCTATCTTTGAAGGAACCTGTCGGGTTCCTGGTTTCATCCTTGAGGTAGAGGCGTTCGAGGCCGAGCTTCTCGCCAAGCCTCGTGCCCAAGTGCAGAGGGGTTCCCCCTTCCTGAAGAGAGATTCTTCCATCAGCGTCCACGGGAAGAATTTCCGAATAACGCCACATGTTCCAAGGTCGGCCTTCAAATGTTCTTGGAGAGAGCCTCTCTTTCAGAT
>CAZGZF010000051.1:0-4756 GCA_964529995.1 uncultured Candidatus Bathyarchaeia archaeon | reverse complement strand
GTCGCTACTTTTCAAAGTCCGATGGCAGCCATGGAACTATCCTGATCGAAGGTTCCTTCAGATTGTTCAGAATCGCTGCGTTCAGCAACAGAGGCGTAACCGATTCGACCAGTCTGGATGTTGCAAGTGGCCCCACTCGCAGCGGTCGAAGGTTCGGTATCTCCCGGACAAGATCGAAGACTGTCTCCAGTCCCGGCTCGAAATCTCCGCTTACTAGTACGTCAATGTTCATGACTGAATCGAGGTCAGCCAGATAGGATGCGGGAACTGTCTGAAAAGCTGAAACAACAGGAATCGGTTCCACTTCCCTTGCTATGATCTCTGCCGCAGATAGCAGCCCTGACCCCTGTTCAGATGAGAAGGGATCGTACTTGAAGAGCCTCCCCTCACGCCTCATTGGGACCACTGTTGATATTACAGTGTGTTCCGGCCTCAGACTGGCCCGCACTTGCCTGGCAACTTCGGGCGCGCATTGTGCAGGCACCGTCATTACAGCAACATCAGATCCTTTGACGACCTCGGCATTCAGATTGCCTTCGATCTTTCCCTTCATCCTGTTGCCATAGTAGCCTTTTGCTATCCTACTGTAGTTTTGGGCTACCGAACGAGCACTATCTGGATAGCGAGATCCCAAGTAGATTTCATGTTTCAGAGACCACCTTAAAGCAAGGCCTTTACCCATGTTGCCAGTCCCTCCCACTATGCCGACTTTCATAGAAGACGTCCACCCACCCTCTCATCGAATCTGAACATAGGTGCTTCGCCAAGGACTAGCATCGTCAATACATATCTTTTAAGTAGCATCCGGTTGAGCCTCTTGCACAATCATCGCGAATCTTTTTCTCCATAATAGGCCCGATACTCAGGGCGTCGAAAGCAAGTCAGCCAGAGAGGATACATTCGTTATGACAGATCTACCTGCAATCATCGTGTCTGGAACGCCGGGCACTGGGAAAACAAGATTCTCCAGACTTCTCGCGCGGAGGCTGGGCATCGACTCGATCAATCTAACGGAGTTCGCTAAGCAGCGTAGACTCGTCAAGACCTACGACCGAGCGAGACGAACATATGTCATCGACGAAAACAAGCTGCGAGTTAGACTGAGGCGCCATCTAACGAGTTCGAAAACAAAATTGGTGATTGACACTCATTACTGCGGTAGCTACGTTCCGACACGCTTGGTAGACATTGTGTTTGTTCTCAGATGTAGCCCTGAGATCCTGAGGAAGCGCCTCGCGATAAGGGGCTACGATAAGCTGAAGATCAGAGAGAACATCGAAGCGGAAGTGTTGGATGTCTGTCTGAGTGAGGCCATCGCTGCTCATGGCTTACAGAAGGTTGCTGAGATTGACACTACTACCCGAAAGGTTGAGGACTGCGTTGAGGAGGCAATGATGATCCTTACAGGGAAGATGCCTAAACGAGTGGGGGCGTATGATTGGATAGTGGAACTGGAAAGAGAAGGTAAGTTAGATCGATTCCTGAAGGAGCGAGCTTCACCATGGAAAAGACGTTCGCAATAGCTAGGTGTGTTCGATGCGGGAGACTCCTCGTGGCAAGGAACGGAGTGAAGAGCAAGACTTGCCCCTACTGTAATCTGAGATTCAAATTTGGTAAGGCCGTGGTGGTTGCTCGGCCACGATCAGCAGAAGAAGCGAGGCAGATGCTTGCCGACTTGAAGAAGATGGAGCCTCACGGGAAGCCGGCTACGCCAAAGCCTGAACGGCACTGACCTCCTTAAGCTCATTCTGGACAAGACCAAGTAGTCTGTCAACGTTTTCTCCTGTGAGGGCGCTGATCTGGGATACAGGTACTCCTGGAAAATGCTTTGTTGCCTCGCTCAAGGCCGCGTTGAGGTGTTCCTCAGCTACGCGATCAATCTTGTTGGCGCAAAGGATTATCTTGCTGTTAACATCTACCTGCCTCAGCACTTTATCCATTGAGATGAGTCTTCGCCTGAGCAGGGCCAAATCATCACTCACATCAACAAAGAGCAGGATCAAGTCGGCTTGGGCGATCTCTCCGATCGTTGTGTTGAACGCCTTCAATATTGTTGGATGCATGTCTTCTATGAAACCTATTGAATCCACCAGAATGAACTCCATATTACCGTCATCATTCGATACCGTCACGCGTCTTGCAACTGTCGACAATGTTGTGAAGGGTCCAAGTCCCGCCTTCTTTGATTCTGAAGCTATTCTGTTGAATAAGGTTGTCTTGCCGCTCTGCGTGTACCCGGCAAGTGCAACGATTGGAAAACCGAGCTCATGCCTTCTCTGCCTGAGCAAGTCTTTCTTTCTGTATATGTCTTTGAGGTCTGCTTCGAGACGGCTTATCCTCTTTCTTGCTTCTCTCTCATATTCACTGTACGGGTAGTCTCCTGGCCCGCTCCATCCGACCTGCTGGCCCAGGATGCCTTCAAGCTTGAGAAACTCACGTCCCCAAGAGAACGTGTACTTGAGCCTGGCCAACTGTATCTGAAGCTTCGCTTCCTTCGTCATCGCCCTCTTGTCAAATACCTCCAAGATCAGCAGATTCCGATCTATGACTTTCACATCTGCGCCCAGCTGCTTCTGAATCTTGAAGACTTGGCTACTCGGCAGAGTGTTCGCAAAGATCACAAGCCGAACGGTTTTCTCTTGGATCAGCTTCTTGATATCCGCAAGTTTTCCCGGCCCAACACAGGTCGAGTGGTGAACGCTCTCCCTCTTCTGCACCACCGTCTCCAACACGTCGTAGCCTATAGCCCGCGCCATAGAAACGACTTCTTCCATTCGAGAAGGAAGCCTCGGAATCTTGCATTCGACCACGATCGATCTCAAGTCGAGGTACACTTGTTCACATTCAAGTTAATGTCACATGCCGAAAATTTAAACTGATATCGTATCGCCAAGCGTCAAGAGAACGCCCGTTGCAAGGCCCCACGCTGCACTGAATGTGAGGCACCCACGCAAGCGTTGCAGACATGAATTTGGTCTCCGCATGTAAGCGTCTAGCCATACCTTCGGTGATGGTACCATTTACCGTTACCATTTCCGTTACCAGAGAGGGGGAGGGGTGGTATCACCCCTGAGAAGGAAGAAAAAGAGGCTTCTCTATCTTCAACCAAGACCTCAGCGTACTCGCGCAACAGACTCGTCAGCAGAAGATGCGAATTCCTGTCTCCATGCTGTTAGAATAGCCATTCGACTCGGTCTATGGTGTTCCACCATTGCTCGTCTGTCGGGCTTCGCCACCCGACTATCTTCGTTACCTCATCTAGTATTCTGTGATGCCTACGTTCATCCTCCGCAATCTGCTTGAGCAGGGATTTCGCCTTAGGCTCGTCTATCTTCTCCATTATGGTTTCTAGTCGCTTCAGCATCTGCTTCTCTTGTGCAACATGTCTCTCAAGCGATGCATTCATCTCTTCCCTGTCCACGATGCTGACTACAGTCCCGGCATTCAGATCTATGAGAGTCTGCAGCATATCAGCGTGTTTCAACGAGTCAAAAACAAGTCTATTCAGAAAGAGCCGGACGACCGAATTCTTTGTCCGCTGAACAGTAGAACTCAAGACTTTAGCTGTCTCCTTTTCCAGCGCCATCTGATCTCGAAGAAGTTTCTCAAGCTCAGGCATACTCATCGGGTCTGCCTCCTGCTGAGGTGGGACAGACAACCTAAAATTGTTTTGCATCAACGATCTTGGTTCAGCGGTCGGAAATCATCTGGGACAACTAAGCCATTCCTACTCCCAAGCGAATCTTCCGTCTTTCTGAACAACCTTGCCGTCCAGAAGTATCTGTCCGGGTTTCATCGTCTTTAACACGTCCCAATGTATTGCGCTCTCGTTTACTCCTCCGCACTCTTTGTAGGCGCTTCCCAGCGCTAAGTGAATCGTGTCGCCGATCTTTTCGTCGAATAGAATGTTCTTCGTGAACCTCCTGATCCCCCTATTGGTTCCTATTCCGAGTTCTCCTATCCTCTTCGACCCTTGGTCCGTCTCGATGATCTTTTTCAGCGTATCCTGATTCGTTTCGGATGAGTAGTCAACCACCTGCCCCTTAGAGAACTTGAGATGGACTCCTTTGATCTCTCTTCCGTATCGAATACCAGGCAGATCAAAACAAATCTCTCCTTCTGCGGAATCGTCAACTGGTGCCGTGTAGACCTCACCGCCTGGAACGTTGTGAGTTGCGTCCCCCACAACTGCGTTCCTTCCCTTGATAGACATCGTGAGGTGGGTCGCTTCTCCCACGATCTGAACCTTGTCGGCCACGTCTAGGACTTTCTTCAGCCTTTCCATCTGAGCCCTCTGCTTAGGCCAATCGATCAGTATCGCCGAGTAGACAAAGTCCTCGTACTCCTTCAACGACATGTCAGCGTCCTGGGCGTACCCCGGTGTGGGCGCCTGTGTAAGGCACCATCTCTTGGCAAGCCTCTCATCGCGTATTTTTCTTGTCGTCTCGTCTCTTCTCGTAAGCTTCCCGGGATCTACATTGCCCAACGTGCGCGTGTTGGTGTCAGATCTGACCGAAACGATGACATCCGAGGCTTTGGTCAACTCGTACAGGTGGTTTGGAAACATGTCCAAGTACTCCTCGGGTGTAACCTCATAGTAGGCTCGCGTCAATTCTGATGGAGTCATAACTATCAAGGGGCTGCCTCCCAGTTTGGCAGCTTCTTTGTATATCTCAGAAGCCAAGTCTAACCCGTAGTCAGAGGCCATTATCAGAACTTGGTCTCCCTTCTTGACTCCAGTCGAGTAGGTGACGAT
>CAZGZF010000050.1:0-4867 GCA_964529995.1 uncultured Candidatus Bathyarchaeia archaeon | reverse complement strand
GCGATTGTTGACCTGTCGCCTATGACGAAACCGAGCTGGACAAGTTGAGTTGAGGTATGGGGCGGGCGAAGGTTTGGATTGGAACGAGAAGCCCGCTGTGTCCAATGTTGCTGCGTGAATTGCTTCAGCGGTCGACGATTCGGATCGCACTAGGTCTATTGGTCATAACTTCAGTTTTTTCCTTGGTTCCATCGTCCTATGGTGCACCTGTTGAGCTGTTGTCTAATGGCAATTTCAAGAACGGATTGGATGGATGGACGATAAGTGGAGCCGCTTTCCTCGACGGAGAAAGCATTAAGATCATACGAGAGGGGTCGCTGTCGCAGAGAGTTCATCGGTCTGACCTCTCGTTCTATCTCGAGCTTTCATACGGTGTACGCACGGAGTTGCCGTCGAACGCATACTTCGCGAGATCTCTTGTTACATTCTATGTGATCGATCGTGAGGGAAGAAACAGTCACTTCACCGTCATTGGAGAGGCACACGCGGAGCTGGGAAACTTTGACTGGAGGAACGTTCGATTGAATCTCCGGGAGCTTTTCCGAAGAGATGTGGGAAATCATGAGGGACTTCAGCTGGCAGCGTTAAGGGTTACTATGGAGCTAGGCTTTACTGTGTCTGTGCCACCGCACGCGGTTGCATGCTTCAAGAGCATCAGCCTAAAACGAGTAAATCCAGCTAGAATTGTTCTCACTCAGGGCGGACACAATGAGCTACCTGATAGGACTGAGCTCGTTGTTCTCGTTACAAACGCGGGGGATGTAGATGCTTCCAATCTGGTTGCAACTCTGATTCCAGCTCCAGAAATCGTCATTATTTCTGGAAGGACTGCCTTTGAGCGATCAGCATTGGATGGAGGAGCATCTTGGCATGTGAGCTGGACGCTATGTGCCAGGTCATCGGGCACGTATCCAGTTACGATAAGAGTGGGCTCTGACCAAGTGGAAGCTGAACTCTCTCTAAGAGTTTCAGTGCCGGGAATACCTCAGATCACAACCACACAGACATCTACGATGACTGTGGAAAGGACTGCCGAGCAAGTTGTCGTTCTGTTCGTCCAGGCAGCTTTCCTAACCATGGTTGCATTTCTCATAGTGACAGTGATCTTACCGATAATCCAAAGTCGAAGAGGCACCGAGATTGTCTATCGGCTGAGGTTAGTACGCATACGGCAAACATGAGTCTGAAAGATATGAGGCCACTGAAAGGTTTCGGTCCGTCTTCAATGGGCGACCTTGGACGTATTGTACCGTAGCCCCCTTCTGAGCCTTACTCAACATGTAGTCTTTGTGGACATTCATCTCATGTAGATTGAAGGAGTGGCTACATCGACGAAAGAATTGGGGGATCTGATCCATCGCCTGATGATCAGCTTACTGCCAAATAGTAAGACATAAAAGCCGCCGATAGTAGTCCGAGAGCTTTGCGTTGAAGGAGCTAGGGCGATGACTCAACTGAGCTACCACGGAACGAAGTCAACAGCGTTTCTGTCATCCCGATGCCGAGAGCTTGTCGAACTTCGGGGGCACTGCGCAGAGGTTCCTTGAGGGCCTGAAGGATGTTCCACTGGCGTTTCCCTTTTCGAAGGAGGCTAACGAATGAGGAACCAGATGCGGATCTGATGAAGCATTGGTTACGGGATGATGCGCTTCTTGCCGTCTCATCGTGGTCCTTTGTTTGGAAAGGCTTAATAGAAATTGTGCCATTGAAGTTCTATTTATATACGCATTCGGTTTGGTGACGGAGGCGCACGACGATTCTAGGGGACTACCTCGCTCTTGTTGCCCTCGTGATCGGGCTATTTCTGTTCACTTATGCTGCAAAGTACTACGCCAGCTCTGTGGTTGTCCTGACAAGGAACAGCCCTCGAAGAAACACGAAGAATGGAAACAACGTAGATCAGAAGGATATTGCGTGCCCTAGCGGTTCCTTTCAACCGAATGGAGGAGCCTTTGAGAACAGCCGAAGGAGGGGGAGTGGCGTCTCCAAGAACGCTGAAGAGATAAATGCTGAAATGCGCCAGTTGCAGGGCGAGTTTCGGTCCGGCAGTATCCCACCTGAGAACTACCAACGCACAATGGGAATTCTTCAGACAGAGCTTGAGATTCTTGAAGGAGAACCTCGTGTATCGATCCATCTGCCTTTCTACAATGAAAGAAGCGTCGCTGATAGAATACTCAAGGCGTGTGCATCACTGGAGTACCAGAACTATGAAGTAGTCGTAATAGACGACTCGACCGACGATACGCTCACCATTCTTGAGGGTTGGAAGGATAATCCGAACGTCAAGATCATACATCGGGAACAGAGGAACGGGTTCAAAGGTGGCGCCCTGAACGAAGCGCTTAGGCATATGGACCCAAGAGCCAAGTATGTAATGGTCCTCGACGCCGACTTCATCCCTCCACCGGACATTGTGCGCCAGTTCCTAGCCTATTTCGAAATGTGGAACGGAGGAAATGGCCCGAATGGAAACAGCAAACCTCACAATGGAGGCTTGAACAAAGAGGACTTCGAAAACATCTCAGAGAAACTAAAGGTTTGGCACAGAAACAAGGAAGTGGCAGCTGTTCAAGGATATCAGTGGCATTACTTGAATTCCAGTGAGAACTGGCTGACTAGGGGGGTTCGAACAGAGTTTAGTGGGAGCTACGTGGTTGAAAGAACCTCCCAAGAATTGATGGCTTCTATGAAGATGATAGCGGGCAGCGTCTTCATGATTAAGGCAGATGTCCTTCGGAAGTATGGTTGGTCCACAAGCATAACCGAGGACTGGGAGCTTACGCTCCGACTCTACATAGATGGATACAAGGTTCTCTACACTCCGTACATCCAAGTGCCTGCGGAGTGCCCTTCAACTATTCCGCGGCTCGTGCGGCAGAGAATGAGATGGGCGGAGGGACATACTCACAATGCGAAGAAGTACTTCTGGCGAGTCCTCCGATCCGAAAGACTTTCGCTGCGAGAGAAGGTTGAGTTTCTCTACTACTCGCCGTACTATCTCCAATCACTCTTGCTAGTCGTAGGAACCATGTGTTGGATGGCCTCGGGACTACTTCAAGAATCTATGCCATTCTGGAATACGGTGTTGGGTTGGCCGATTCTCTTGATGAACGTACTGGCGATACCCTTCATGTGCCTTACAGGTCTGTTCATTGAAAGAAGTCTCAGGAAGGGTTTCGGGGGTATATTCTCTCTTGTCGCCTTGTCACATGTCCTCGCACCATTTCAGGGTTACGCGTCTCTGAAGGGACTGCTTGAAAGGCAGGAGAAATCTGTTTGGATTAGAACGTTGAAGACAGGTAGAATCACAGAACCTCTGTCCAGACTTCGACTAAGAAGGACAATCCAAGGTATCATCGGGAAGGTTCGAAAGCACAACGCGACACCCCGCATCCTCGCTGCTCTGAGAGATACAAGAGGTGAGCTTCGTGGGATCGTTGGCCTTCGCATCCGGAAAGAGATAGCTTCAGGGCAACCACAGGCGTCTCGAAGGTACTGCCCGTACTGCGGCAGGGACTTATCTCTGAACGGGCTCTACTGCGACAGGTGCGGGGCCACCGTCAGAGGGGGCTAGTTGGGAGTAGTGTAATGTCTTGCCTCGGGCTCGAACACTCCTCAAAGGTGTTCTTGGAATAGTCCTCATTCTGGTTCTGATCTCCCCGGTGCTATATCAAGCGTTTGTCAAACCAAGCCGTTCTCTCAATATCGCGATACTTGACAAGACAGTCACCGTCTTTGACGCCCAAGCGCGAACCTACCCTGAACACTACTCGATATTTTGGATCCTGAACCATGAAAAGATCTACCCCACACGTATGGGCCTTCGTGCACCTGATAGGAATAGCAATGGCCGCTACGATATCGACTACGACTACTTCGGTTACCATCCACCGACCGACAAGCTGTCAGGAGTGTTAGACATAGACTTGGGATCGATCGATCTTCTTTATCTCGCCGACTCGTTTGGTCTGCTCGAATACTTCCCGAACGGGACCGTACGCAGGCGGGCTGGAGGGATCTCGCTCGAAGAGGCGAAAGTCATAGAGGGGTACGCGAGATCAGGCGGATCGATAATCGCGGAATGGAATACCCTTGGATATCCCACCTATCTCGACAGAGAAGCTCTCGCAGTCCTAGAGTCTGTGTTTCACGTTAGATCTTACGGATACGGCAAGCACTACTCAGATCTAGCCGACGTAGAGAAGTTCTACAAAGAAATGTATCAGGATGTTACGGGACAGGCTTGGAGATTCACTGGAGAGGGAATAATGATAATCCTAGAGTTCGTGGTGGAAAGCTACCCTAGGCGAGAAAAAACTGAATTCATTATCTTGGAAAGCACCGACCTGCAGGTAGGAACATTCCCGATGTTCCTGAATGTCAACAATAATCATCCTGCCCTTGCAGGCGCGGACTCAGCCATCCCCTATGGATACTGGTTCGAGATAACAACTCCTAGGTCAGATGCTGAGGTCTTGGGACGATACGAAATCAAGACGACGAGCAGTGGTAGCGAAAAGCTTGCAAGGCACGGGCTAAAGCCAACAATGACTGCCATAATTGCTTATGAGGGATCTTACCGCCTCATCTATTATGCAGGGGATTTTGCTGATTACGCTCCAAACTATCCGCACTTTTTCTTGTCCTACGTAGCCGGTGCCGGGCACGCGATGAGAGCTCTGCCGATGTCGGCTTGGAACGGCTTCTTCTGGAGGTTCTACTACCCGACCTTCATGAAGACCCTGAGATGGGCTATGCGAAGGGGCATTTGACACATGACGCGGACTTAAAGTTGTGACACATCCTTCTTCTGGACTAAAAGAGCTACGGTCGTCCGAGACCTATGTATCTAAAACCAGCAGAC
>CAZGZF010000049.1:0-4954 GCA_964529995.1 uncultured Candidatus Bathyarchaeia archaeon | reverse complement strand
CCTTGTTGATGCGACTCGAGAGAGCTACGTCGTCAAAGATATGCAGGCTGCCGGAGTCGCTCAGGTCTCACCTGTAACTCTCAGCATGCAGTCGAAGCAGGAAATCGCCAAGTACCTGAAAGAGCAGATGCAACTCAGAACCTTTGCATTGCCGTATGATCCCGAAGTCATCGCTGAATTGAACCTAGAGAAGTTTGAGCTCACGAAGGACGGAAACATCAAGTTCTACCATGACGAAGGGACCCACGACGACAGGTTCTGGTCAATAGCACTGGCTGTCTACGCAGCCCGTGAGAGTGAAACGCCAGTCCTGATCCCAATAAGGAAGAGGTAAGAGGGTTTTTTCCACGGAAAGCCTTGTTGAACTAATGTAAGACAGCCAAGGCCTCATCTTCTGTGTGATAGCAGATCGTTATGCCTTCGCCGTTAAGGGCTAGAAGACAGATCTGGGCTGGAGGGAGCTTGACACTTGTCTTCGCTCTCGCGCAAAATACTGATAATACTTCTGTCTTCTATAAATCGTATCTTCGAAAAATAGTCGGTCGATACTCCCATGTCCGCTATCGAATATGGACTGAGCGAGATGTCAGCGAACTCAGGTCTCTAGCGAAGCAACAATAGCTCATTCGAACCGAATGTAGATTAGAAAGAAATTCAACAAGCCCGGTCGAAACTCTTGACCATTATGCCGAAGTTCGACGGCCGCTACCCGTCCTACTCGGCAGGCTAAAATCGGTTCGTTCTCTTCTCGCATCTTCTCTGACTCCTAGAAACGCCTCCATCACTAGTTGTTTGCCTTCTCTTTTCCCATGATTCGTTGATGCCTCCGGAGCACGACACTCCGCAAGAGTCCGTCATACTCCGTCTTGTCTGAACGAGCTGTGCGGACACAACCTTATCTACGGTTTCTCCTGCTTCTCTCCTGATTGGCTTGAAGACTCCGACTCTGAAAGTCTGATTCTTCGACGAATGGTATAACCCTCTGTTGGTGCTAGCGCTATGGCCGTTTTGGATCTGTTCCGTGGGATCTGTAGGCCGAAAATAAGTAGGTTTCCTCCACTAGTGATGTGCCTGCTATTCCTTGCACTTTTGTCGATGTCGTCGGCTGCTCAGGGAGGCTTGTGGGTCGTGAAAGCCTCCACCCCAAACACTGGAGGTTTTGGAGAAGCTGTTGCGGGGGCTGGTGACTACATCTATGTAATTCGAGGGTATAGCACAGGTGTCTGCCAGTTTTGGAAATACAGCCCTGCGGGTAACAGTTGGACAACGCTCTTGGAGTGGAGTCCAGACTCTCCTGTTCCAAGGCCGAAGAGCGGCACCTCTTTAGCTTGGGATCATGGCAACTACATCTACGCTCTTTTAGGCTCTGCGTATGCGGATTCTGATCGAAGATATTTCCACCGTTATAGTATAACCAGCAACAGCTGGGAAGGATTAACCAGTACCCCTCACGCTCAAGGTGCCGGTGATGCCCTAGCTTGGTCAGGATACGATAGTTCCTTCTACGCGATGATCGGCAGCAATGTGCATGGTACGGGCCTTGCGCAATACTCTCCTAGCGCCAACACATGGCAAATGTTGCCATTCAACCCAACATGGAGTGTTACGGACGACGGCGCGTCCTTGGTCTGGACAGGTGGAGAATACTTGTATGCTCTTCGAGGGGAGTGGGAGGAAACTACACCTCACAACGATTTTGCCAGGTACCATATCCCAACAAGAACGTGGGAGACGAAGGCTGCGATACCTGTTGGCAACGGCGTAGGGGATGGAGCTTCGCTGCTCTGGGTTGGAGAATACCCCGATTACATTTTTGCTTTAGGAGGAAATGATGTTCTTGAAAACCCGGGATACGGCTTCTATCGTTACAGCATATCAAGCGACAGTTGGACATCGTTAGAGCAGATTCCCTATCCGGTAGGATACTACGTGGGTAGTAGGCTTGGGTTTGCTGGCGGGCAGGTCTACTACTGGCAGGGTGCACCATCAACGTGGAGCGGCGGCGGAACGAAGTTCTGTATGTTCCAGTTTTCGACTACCCTGACTACGACCATCACAACGACTATCACGACTACCACTACCACAACTTCCTCAACACTGACTAGCCATATTTCTACAAGCATTTTCGCATCTCAGCGATCTACAACAACGACAACAGTTACAGCCACTATGCCCACGTACACTCAGACAACCACGAGCACTCTATTCTCAGGGTCGATCTCAACGACCTATACCATGACTACGACTCTCTTCTCAACCTCAACCATACTTTCGACGACCATATTGGGCACATCTGGGACATCGACCTCTGCCACTACAGAACTCTCCAAAACCGGTACGACTACCCTCTCTGAGACCATCACCTCGATTACGACTTCAGGAAACACAGTCTATGTGAACATCACGGTTCGACACACATTCATTGAGCAGTTTCTGGAGAAGATCGTGTCTACAGTTCTCCAGTGGTTCAGCGAGTTAAGCCGAATCTTTCAAAACCTCTTCGTCACCGCAACAGTCAAGGAGACCGTTGTCAAAATTGAACTGCTATCAGCCGACAGGGGAACATGTCGGATTGAGTTGAATGCTTCTCCTAAACCCGGCTACGTGGGTAAGCCCGTAAACATCTCGGGCGTCATGTACGGCTCCTGGCATTGCGTCAGGGACGGCATGGTCGTAGGGAAGCCGGTTACAATAACGGCAGATTGGGGATTCAGCACTATTGCTGTGACAGACTATTACGGTAGATTCTCCGTCACAACAAACTGCCCATCGACAGCAGGCACATACCCGATTACCGCAACCTTCTATGAAGACCAAGATCTCCGAGGAAACTCAACATCAATACTATACGTGGTTACTTCGAAGATCCCGACCTCAATAACGATAAGCTATATCGCGAACAGGGAGTTCGGAGGCTATCTGAGACGTGCGGACACAGGTGCATATCTGGCGTACAGGCCGGTGAAGTTGACGGTTACTTACCTTTCTGGAACGACTTGGCGGACAGATACTTTCGACCTGCAGACAAGGCAAGATGGCTACTACAGCCTAGAATTCCTGTTCTACTGGAATCAGGCGACAATTGTCTTCGAGGGAGACGAAACATACGCATCAAGCCAAGCCACAATCACACGGTAGATGGCTTCGCCAGTCGCATCGAGTCCGAACAACAGCGACCTAAAATCCCTTGATTATGTCACTGGTTCAAACGGGTAGAAGCTGGCATTCTTCATTTCCTCTGCAAATGCCAAGACGCCGAGGCTCTTGGCCTTCAGTGCGGAAATAAGGTTTGTGATCAAATGTGAGCTGGATATTTTCAGCGAGCTCTCCCGGTCTGCGAAAGGTCCTATACGCGCTATATTCTCTTTCGTTCGATCAAGGTTCTCGGGGGCGAAATATGTGGATTCAAAATCTGTGACCTCGCATCTCATCATAGGTGAAACAATGTTTCCTCTACTGAAGGCATACATCGCGTTGAGGTCGGTCCTAGAGACTGAGCGAGAACGATGAGGAATCGCAATGGTGGTTGCGCCTTCAGGCAAACGAATAGACATCACAGCGTTTCGAAAATGTCTGAAATGCGGAATCTCAACCGAACATGTTTGCTATGACTTACGATACGAGAAACCTGATCCTGGCAACGAATCGTATCTGAAGCACATGTTCTGGGCTTGTGAAAGATGCGGCGAATCGTTTGTGGATTTCAACGACTAGGGTTCATTTTCTCATATACGCTTTTCCATGAAGCCAAGGACTATGTTTTTCTTGTTAGGGGGCGATACCTACGGGCCCTCAGCAGAATGTGAATCAAAGAGGCCAGATTTCGTCATTCGGCTGGAGGAGATCTGTCTGTCTGCAGGCTTGAAGATCACAACCTTCAATATTGAATGGATGAACGACCTATTCTATCCGAACGAGCCTCGCTTCAAAGCATCGCATAAGAAGGGCCGACGTACAGGTCCATCCATCACGAATATTCCGGCGCTATGCTCAAGGGTTCAGGGCACTATTCACCAGGTGAACCCTGATATTTTGGGTGTCGTCGAAGGACCGAAACTACAATCTCAGATGGAGAAGTTCGTTCAAGAGTATCTCAGTGATCAATCGGGAGACCCGCTTTACTCGGTTGTTGCAAGTGAAAGCGAAAGAGATCAACGACCATATCTTCTGGTGAAACAAGACACAGGAATCTCTGTCAGAACCCTACACGACGAACAACGTTATAGGAACATGGTCAAGAGTTGGAAGTTCTATCCTTGGGGAAAGTTCAAGGCAGAAGAAGCCGAACCGCACCAGTTCCACCGAAAACCCTTGGTTGCCGAGGTTCAGTACGAAGGGCGAAAGCTCACGGTTATGCTGCTCCACACCAAATCGAAGTTCATCGAAGCAAAACCAACCGATTGGAAGCGCTATGTAGAGGAAGCGATTCTCGCACGACAGAAGATAACTTCAGAGATCAAGAAGGTCAGGGATTACTTGGATGATGCGTTGATGGAAGAGATCACGAGGTCAATCATCGTGATGGGCGACCTTAACGACGGACCAGGAAGAGACCTATTCGAAGAGCAGTTCATGCTTCAAAACCTTGTCGATGTGATACAAGGAACATTACTCGACCCGGAGTTCAACATCCACCACGTCCTAGAAAGCCTACGAATAGGAGCCTACACAGTCGAGTTCGAAGATCCCATAGATCAACAGAAGAAGCGAATACTGCTCGACCACATTCTCCTCTCGCCAGAGATGCTTACTGGCAACGCAGATTTTCAATATCGCAAGAATTCAGGAAGAGTGGAGCATGAAGCATGGGAAAAGCATCTCGGAACCAGCCCAGATGCCCTGCGCGACGATAGGCCAAGCGACCATCGGCCAGTTTCATGTGAAATAGCCTGATAACAGTGGACATGGATAGGGTACAGAGAGAGTTCTTCCAGAAGAAATCTTGACATAGCTA
>CAZGZF010000048.1:3646-4987 GCA_964529995.1 uncultured Candidatus Bathyarchaeia archaeon | reverse complement strand
CGAATAATGGAACCAGATTGACTATCTGAATAGCTTGGATTGCGATAAGCATGCCGACAAGCCTGGTCAAATGTTTGGATCGAGCAACTTCTTGAATTACAGACAGGTTTCCTCAAACCTCTACAAGGAAAACTCCTAATTCGATCTTGTGCATCTCAACTTCCATGTTTCAGGCGTCAGCGCCATAGATGATTCGATCTCACTGGCACTCGGTCGACATTGCTCAATCCACCGAGGAAGCTGCGGGCTTATTTGCCGTTTCCAGATTCTTCTCAATCGCTTCGACGCATCTCTCGAGGGCTACCTTTGCCTTGCCGCAGCCGTACACTCCTGATGAGAGCCCGTGGCCCCCTCCGGCTCCTTGGATCAAAGCCCCCACTGGCCTAGCCACATCCCTGCCCAGATGTATTCCGGTCTTGTCATAGAAGTCCTGGGTAGATCGGAGGCTTACTCGCACTTGATTCTTCTTTTCTCCAGCAACTATCGCCACGTCTGCGCCGAGCATGATGAGGGCTCTCGCGACGGATGCCTGATGAGATCCCACGTGTGACATGGCTAGAAGCCATCCTTTCACGCGTCTGATGAGAAGCCTTTGCGACCCTTTCAGCCTGGCGATCTTCTCCGAGTCTGTCATGGGAACCTGCAGAAGCCTCATCGCCTTCCGTGCGTCAATGCCTCTCGAGACAAGTTCTCCAGCGATTTGGAAGGCCTTCGATGATGCAAGAGCGAAATGCCTTGTGTCATAGGCCAGACCGACAAAAATGGCAAACGCGACTAATCTTCGAGGCAGCAATCGGAAGTCTCTGTAGAACCCATAGACAATCTGGGTTGTAGAGGAGGCCTCATCGTTGGGGAAGCTGTGTGTTGCAATCTTCCCTGTTCTTGGGTCAGGATTGTGGTGGTCTATGACGACTATTGGTCCCTTGAACTCCTCAAGGAGCGACTGGTATTTTCCAAGCTGAGACACCGTATTCGTATCGACGGTGAGTACGATGTCGTAGGATCTGAGATCCTCGGGTTGCAGAGGTCTCATTGGAATGCGGCTGAGGATCTGTCTTGAGACTCTGCTCACGCCATCTGGAGTAATCAAATGCACCTTGATCCTCTTGTTGAGTTCTCTTAGAAGAAAGGAAAGAGCATATCCTGAGCAGAGAGCGTCCGGATCGGCGTTCGCATGAGTAAGTATTGCCGCTCGCTTGGATGCTCTGATCAGGGGTAGTATCGATCGGAAGCTCCGCAAGCCTGAAACAACAGCTCTCTCTTACTCGTACCACACACGGACTGCAGCTATTTCCTTCCTCAGCATTCGCATGACTGAACCTGTCCAATCCAAATTGCCGT
>CAZGZF010000048.1:0-3546 GCA_964529995.1 uncultured Candidatus Bathyarchaeia archaeon | reverse complement strand
CTTTCTTTCAGCTCGCCCATCAAGACCTGTCGATCAGCCTTCAGTAGGATGCTGCCCACACTCTTGTAAACGGGGATATCATCAGAAATCTTTTCCAGCTCAGAGAGAGCCTTTTCTGTCTCGCTTAACTCCATGTCAAGCTGCTGCTTCTGTGTCACGACAACCTGCAATGTCTGCTGTAGCTGTTGGAGTCTCATGAGTTCCTCCTGTACTTGCGGAGGCAACTGCGGTTCCTCAGTCATTATCTCACTCTCAAGGATCGGTATTGGCTAGGTCTGTGGACCGTGCTTGGATAATAATGTAGCGAAGGATTCTGTGCAACTAGGTCGCATTTGAAGGAGCAGATTTCTACAGCTAGAGCTTCTTGAATACCAACTCAAGGAAGGCGATGGCCAGAAAGGCTACTCCTGCTAAGGTGAGGCTTCCTGTATAGAGCCAGACTACGATAGCCCCAATCAGAGGAAGAACGAAGTGAATGAGCGCCTTGATGATCATCAGCACGATTATTCCAATAAAGATGAGGACGATGAAAATGATCAGATCAGTGCCAAAAATTTGAGACATCCTAGCACCCCCATTCATACTTCATCATGACGCAGGAGTGGTAGAAAAATGGTTCTAGCCTCTGGTTCCTAGCTCTCTGTATGCCGTTCTTGTTGATCTGGAGCACTTTACAGTGTCTTCAAGCTTGGATTCGTCAGCTATGCGAATGAGATCTGCGGAGCCCGTCACCCACCTCAGGTACGAGTTGATTGCCGCTCGTAACGCACTGATATCCTTGGCAGACGCAGTCAGCTGCAAGCTCTTTCCTCTCAGACGGATTGTGATCTTTGATCTCGGCCCGATCGAATGCTTCGTTTCTGGTGCCAGAGCTTGATAGATCGCCAGGGCATGTCTTCTTGAAACCAGCTCCACAGCGATTTCAGCTCTTGCGCCCTTCATCTTGTTCCGACCTTTCCTCAGTCCATCTCAAATGTTGCACAAGAAAGCTCGGGCCCACTTCCCGCGTTGCCGCAGGCGACGTCAGACTTACCGCAAGTCTCGCTGAGCGATCCAATGCCACATGGAATGAGCAGAACGATCCTCTGTCCGATCGCACCGGGAGATCAAAGAACGTCGACAGAGATCTCGATAGATCCAGCACAATCTTTCCCTGGCCTGCAGTCAAAGCCTCGGCGACGAAGTTGCCTCTGATCTGGTACTCCCGTCTAAGCTTGACACTTCTCACATATACCACGGGATATGTGTCTTGCCATCCTTCACATTTGGCTGTTCGAAGCCTGATTTCGCCCGGCCCTCCATGCCACCTGTTAACTAGGAGTAGCCTGTCGGCTCCCTTCTCAGTAGCGAAGTCTTCAAGGTCCCCGAGGCTCATCTTGCCTCTTTGGAGCATGATGGAGCTTCGGAGAGAATGGGAGAGGTCCTTTACAAAACTACTTATTCGTTGCGTAGGTCTCCTGCAGGTACTTATGAC
Source organism: uncultured Candidatus Bathyarchaeia archaeon (assembly GCA_964529995.1). GTDB lineage: Archaea > Thermoproteota > Bathyarchaeia > 40CM-2-53-6 > JALHTG01 > JALHTG01. The sequence continues at coordinate 2,072 of CAZGZF010000048.1, read as the reverse complement.
GATCACTCTGATTCTTCCGTTGGAGCCTCCGCAGTCTTCCGCCTTCTTCTGACCCTCTTCTCGGGCTTGGCAGCTGCCTCTTCAAGAGTTCCTTTCGGGGCCTGGATTAACCCTAGCTCCGTCGCGACGGCGCCGGTCGCCATACCTTTCGCTGCCCGTCTTGCAACATCTCCCAACTTTGTCCGTGCGGCGTATGCACCGCCAGCAAATCTGTATCCGCATTTCCCGCAGTGCCATATTCCCACCGCTTCCCTTCTGACCGCCATGACGTGGCATTGAGGACATTCGCTCCGTTTCCTGAGTTCTCTTATGATGTCAGCGTACCGCTTCCTGGCAACCGTCCCATATCTGGGTCCGAAGCTTCCTGCCTGACCAACTTTTTTTGTAGTCACATCCCAACGGCTCCCAGTATTCTAGAGCGAATCTCAGGTGCTCTCGAAAGCGCAACTGTGACACCTTGTCTGACCTCTTCCACTGTCAGTGTGCCCGTTCCTCCTTTCTGCATGGCACATATTCGGCCGTCTTTGTTTGATGTTATCGTCAGCCTTGCGTTCATCACTTGTTCTTCACCAAGGGAGGGATCAATGATGAGGGACTTGCCGATCTTGGCCAAAGTGATGGCGACCGGATGGTCCCGAATTGGGAGAGGTCTCAGCGTGCTCTTGTAGACAACCTGTCCGTTCTCTATCTCGTAGTCGTTCATCTTTGCGTTAAGTAGAGCAGCGAGTGAGGCGATCGAGGAGGCATCTATCAAGTTCCCATCGTGATCGAGCACATAGATATCGATGAAGACTATGAATACCTTCTTTCCTTGTTCAATGCATAGCGCCTTCAGATCGATCGCTTTCGATTCTCTGATTCCTCTGTCCACAACCCTAGCCAGCTCAATCGCGTTCTCGTTCGGGGGACCTGGCTCGAATAATGGCGAGGCCAAAGGAACAAGCTCAGCGTTGACGGTCAGCACCCCCTCACCAGGAGTATCTGGGAAGGGTTGCCCCTCTTCCACCTTCACACCCACCATTACCTTTGTCTTGCCCAAGTTGATCAAAGCTGACCCACATGCCCTTTCAATCAATCCTACCTCAAGCTTCATCTCTCTGAATTCGTGAAGTCCTCGATCATCCATCCTCCTTCCGAGGGCAAGCATATCCGTGACTGTCTTTTGCGCTATGGCAGCTACAGGCGGCAAATGAGGCGTAGACGACACTGCTCATTCCTCCTCTTTTCTGGGTTCGCTCTTCTCTTCGACCTCTTCCTTTATGGCAAGATACCGTTCCTTCAACACCGTCTTCTGTTGCTCGTGGATCTCATGGCACGTCCTTACGGCCAGCTCGAATCCTCTTTCAAATTCCTCATAGGTTAGGTTTCCGTCCATCTGCAACAGCGTAACGACATCAGATTTGGGCATTATCGCGACTGGCATGTCTGCCTCGCCCTGTTTGTCTTCAGCGTCGGAGAGGTCTAATGCGATTCTTCCCGCAATCTTCCCTACAGCAGACGCAGCTACAAGCCCTCGCATCGGAATGCCAGCATCTGAAAGCGCAAGGGAGGCCCCTGTTATGCCAGCGCATCTGGTTCCTCCATCCGACTGTAGTACCTCTATGAACATGTCGATCGTTGTCCGGGGGTAGTACTCTGAGAGAACTGCCGGCTCAAGCGCTTCCCTTATGACTTTCGAGAGCTCCTGCTCTCTTCTTGATGGAGCGGGTGACTTTCGTTCCGGAGTCGAGAATGGCGCCATGTGATACCTGCATCTTAAGCTGGCCCTGTGAGGTAATGCCATATGCTTTGGATGCGCCTCCCTTGGGCCGTAGACCGCGATCAGAATCCTATTCTTACCCTGCTCAACATAGGCTGAGCCATCTGCCTTGTCGAGAACCCCAACCTCCATCTTGATAGGTCGAGATTCATCTAGCCTTCTTCCATCAATTCTCAATCCGTCTGTACTTATGAGTTCAATAGGTACTTCTTGCCGATTCAATATGTTCACCTCTCATCTTCGTCCGCAGCATCGCCTGTATGCGATCAGTCAACCCTCGAGTGTGAGCTTCTCGCTCAATCATCCCTATCGC
>CAZGZF010000047.1:0-5014 GCA_964529995.1 uncultured Candidatus Bathyarchaeia archaeon | reverse complement strand
AACATCAGCGGGCGTCTCGATCTGGTCCACGCCTACGACAGCGAGGGATCCTTCTTGAAGTTCGACCTTTGCCCCATAAGCCTCGACCGCTCCAATCGTCGCCCGTACGTCTTCGCTCAGTGATGGGTTAAGGATCTTCGATTTCTCAGTAGATAGAGATGCGGCTATCACAGCTCTGTGCGTGTGCGATTTCGAAGGAGGTGCGCGGACTGAGCCCTGAAGCCGAGAGCCGCCGCAGATCATGATCTGTTCAGGGATGCTTTGCAATAACCCTTGCCTTCCTATTGCTGAGTTTTGCTTCAATAAGTTGCCCATCGAACCTAGACATGGCAAGACGCACGTGCGGGACCCGATGTCTCTTCACTATCGCCACAGTCGCTGGTCCCTTACCCGACAGCCCAGACGCAACTGCCCCCGCGCCCATCGCCTCGATCGCGACCTTAGGCTCCCAGCCAAGCACAACTGAGTGAGCCAACCCGTTCAAGGTCAACGCCTCCCAGTAACGCCCATCCAACGCCATTCTGTGAGCGAGTTCGCTGACGGAGGATAGCTTTCGAAACTCTTTCACGTCCACGCTGGCCGTGTAAGACTTCTCAGAAGGCACGTGAAACAATGCGCAGTACTCTCCCCGAATTTTCTCCCTTTTTAGGATGCGCCTCTCCTTGTTGTCTGTGACTACTACTCCACCATAGTATGAGGCGGATGCGTCATCGAAGGCTCCTGTCACCGTCACTCCGGCTTCGATAGCGGCTTCGACACTGTGCTTGAGGATCTCTTGATCTTCAACTCTCTTGCCAAGAGCGGCGGTAGCGGCAAGTGCGACTGCGTTCGCGGCTGCACTGCTACTCTTCATTCCGCGTGCGATTGGTATGTTAGACCATGTTTCGACATGAGCACCGAAGGTCTTACTTGCCCCGTTCCGTCGAATAATCCTGCGCACGACTGCAGTTACCAGATCCGTTCCTTCGTTCGGTTCGCCTCGTATGAACGCGGTAATCTCGCTCGGTTTCCTATTCAATTCTACTCTCGCTCTAGTCCAGAGATCAACGCCCACAGCTGCTCCTCTGCCGGTTGATATCGCGTTCACGACTGTTGCTGCTCCATGCGCAACTGCCTCAGTGACATGCATCGCCCCTAGTCACCTATCGCCCGAGCCAGAGCCTCACGCATTGTGTTGAGAGGCGCCTCTCTTCCCGTCCAGATCTCGAATGCCGCTGCCCCTTGGCGAAGCAGCATCTCAATCCCGCCGATGGTCTTGCAACCTGTCAGCCTTGCCTTCCGCAAGAGATCAGTCTCCCATTTCGCATAGACTATGTCGAGGACAGTCAAGTTCCGTCTTAGATCGGCCTCGTCAATCGGCAAGCGGTCCGAGTCCCTCTCCATTCCAACAGAAGTTGCGTTTACAAGAACATCCGTTGCTGACAGAGCCTTTGCCAAATTTCCCCTCGTCAACTGGCCGATGTCAATGCTTCTCTGCGTCTTCCGCTTGACCTCACCCCTAAGCCTAAGTGCTTTCTCGGGAGTTCTGTTCAACACTGCAATCTTCGGCGAGATCCCCGCTAGCGCGAAGACGATTGCTCTTGCCGCTCCACCAGCCCCCAGAATAGTGACAGCGGAATCACGTAATCGAACGCCGTTTTGCTCCAGAGTTTTCACTGCACCAGTAGCATCTGTGTTGTAGCCGACAAGCTTTCCGTCAACATTCTGCACCGTGTTGACTGCGCCGATACGTCGAGCAAGAGGATCCAACTTCCGAAGATGCTTCAATATTCTTACCTTGTGTGGAACAGTCACGTTGAAACCTAGAACGCCCTGAGATCGCAACCCTTGGACCGCGTCTCCCAGATATCGGGATAAGACCCTGAATGGAACGTACACGGAGTTAATTCCTAACTCTCTAAACGCTGCGTTGTGCATCACCGGACTCAGCGAATGCTCTACAGGGTCGCCTACGATTCCGTACACGCGAGTCCTACCTGTGACAAGCAATTAAGGATACCCCATTTCCGCGTAGATGTGCCGCATCCCTAGGATTGAGATCTGACCCGGCGCAACCGATTGCTTCTCATCCAGTGACGCGAACGTGAATGCCGCTCCATAGAGGGGGGAGAAGACGCGACTTTGGACACCTAGCCTGCCCATCGCGAAGCACACCAGCCGGCCTCTTCTGCCTGCCTCTCGAGTAAGAGTGAGTAGACGAAGGTTGTCTTCGAGTTTCCTCGCCGTCGTGACTAGCTTGGACAGCGTTGCTCCAGATTTGCGGCAGAGATGCAGAACTTTCCTCAACCGAATATCGGAAGGGGTTCCTGCAAAGTCATGGTATGATGCGATCGTCTTTGCTCCGGCTGCGAGTAGCCTATTGATAATCGAACCGAGGTCTCTCATCTCCAGTTCGACATCGACGTAACTGAAGCCTGCCTCCGCGGCGGCTATCAATGCTTGTCTTCGTTCTTCCTCCTCAGAGTTTCGGGCTCCATGGTTCTTGCTCGAACGGAACGTCGCTATAAGAGGAATCGCTTCAGTTCTAGCTAGCTTCTCGATAGGCTCATCTCCTTTCACATAGTCAAGTCGTATCTCCGCGAAATCAGCACCCAACCGTCTTGCTCTACGCACCATTCTTGAGGCTTCACCGACTGTGCTGGCCGGAATAGAAACGGCGATTTTCGGCCTCATTTCTCGACGATCGACTCCTCTGCAACCAACGTTCCGAAATGTCGTCCGCCCTGCTCTACGCGAACCAGAACCCTGTTACCGGGTTCCAGCTCTGTGACAGACGTGGAGCCCTCTTTTGTCACCAGTCGGATCGTTTCAGCGTTCTGTAGGATGGTCTTCATCTTTCTGTCTCGCCACTTTGCCTCCACGAGCACAAGCGGGCGCCTCTCTATCTTGACCCTTCCAACGCAACTTGGCCTCGTCCTACCTTCTCGATTCACGATTAGTATCGGGCGTCCTGCCTCCAACTCCGAGAGGTAGTTTGTCTTGTCCGTGGCTGAGAGGACATAAAGCGAAACTGGGCCAGCATTCACTCTGAAAGGACGACTCGACACAAACGGGTTCTCCTCGACCTCTGCCTGCACTAGAAACAGAGCGCTTGACTGACATCCGACTAGAAGTCCTTCCCCAGGCTCCATCAAGTCAATTGTGTCCACGCATGCTCGAGCACCGAGACCGACTTCTTTCTTTCCAGTCACTTCTGCCTCGACAAGATCCAATTCAGCGAGTGAATCGCGCACTACTTCGCTTGTTCTCGCCACCTCGTCCAAGGAACAGCAGTTCAAGACTATGCCATCTGACCCTAGCTCTAAGGTTTCTAGAGCCAATCGCGCCTGGCCGTGATCGGTGACCTCCATGAGAAGTTTTCCCTTCAGCCTAGTCTTCGAGATTATGTTCTCAAGTGGGATTACTCTCCAGTCGGCGCACTGAACGATTACGTAGTCAGCGCCTAGAGCAAAGGCGTTCGATACCTTCTCCTCGTCCCCTCCTGAAGCGACTTCGATGACAGCAGCTGTCAACTTGTTCGCCTTGAGATTTCGTCGCAATGATTCCTTGTCAGCCACAAGTCGTATGTCAGAGTCCTCTGCAGGTGAGGCAACTGTCGCCTTGACTCCTGTGAGCTTCTCGACATCTCTCTTCGAGAGTTTCCAGCTCATCACTACGTCAGCTCTTGTGAGGCTTGAAGACAGCTTGGATGCTTTCTCATCCAATCCATCGAACAGTACCCAGAACTCCCTCACTCACCGCCACCTACCAAGGGGAAAGCTTCGTCCACCGTGGCGCCATCATGCACGATCGCTATCAGGGCACGAGCCATATTCCCGGGATTCTTATGCTGGAAGACGTTTCGGCCTATGGAGACGCCTGCGCAGCCTGCCGCGTTCGCCTCATATGCCATTTGGAGAATATCACGGTCTGTCTTCGCCTTCGGGCCTCCAGCTATGATGAGCGGGACAGGGCATGACGCGACAACCTCCTTGAAAGACTCAAGGTCCCCAGTGTAGTTGGTCTTCACGATATCTGCGCCCAGCTCAGCTCCAAGCCTCGCAGCATGCCCCACCACATCCTTGCCATGCTCATTCTGAATGTTTGGCCCTCTGGGATACATCATAGCCAACAGCGGCAACCGATAGGCATGGCATTCATCCGCGACATCTCCGAGCTTGGTGAGCATCTCCGCCTCCGAAGGCGCTCCCATGTTTATGTGAACTGACGCAGCGTCCGCTCCAAGCCTCAGAGCCTCAAGAACGGAGCAGACGCGAACCTTCCTGTTTGGATCAGGCGAGTGTTTCGTGCTCGCGGAGACGTGAACAACCAGGCCGGCGCGACCTGTATCGACGGTCCTCGCTATCCCTTTGTGTATCACAAATGCGTCCACTTTCGCCTTCAAGAGCTCACCGACAGTGCAACTCATGTCGCGTATGCCTTCGACCGGACCAAGCGTCACGCCGTGATCCATGGGCACAATCACAGTCTTCCCGTCCTCTCGGAATATTCTCGCAAGCCTCTTCGCCACACCATCCATCCCATAATCACCTCCCCTTCAGCCATCCCTCGCGGTGCAGTAGCTCAGCTACCAGAACGGCGCCTTTCGCTGCACCCATCTTCGTATTGTGCGAGACAAGCACGTACTTTACGCCTCCTAGAACCCTGTCATCCCGAAGCCTACCAACAACTGTAGTCATCCCACCGTTTGTGTCACGGTCAAGCCTAGGCTGCGGCCTGTAAGGATCCTCGCGGAGTAGTAGAAGCTCTGACGGCGCGGTTGGAAGACCGGAATCAGCCAACGACCTGCTGAACCTGCGCATAGATTCCTTCGCGTCTTCCACAGTGCAGTTCTCTCTTGTCTTGACGTAGACGGCTTCGGTATGCCCCTCCCTGACGTCAACGCGTGTGCAGGTGCAACTTGTCTTGAAGTCTGCCGGCGCAAATGCGCCTTGGAAACCTCCGAGAATCTTGCAGGTCTCCCTCTCAACCTTCTCCTCTTCGCCTGGGATGAATGGAACGATGTTGTCCGTAA
>CAZGZF010000046.1:0-5041 GCA_964529995.1 uncultured Candidatus Bathyarchaeia archaeon | reverse complement strand
CGAATCTCCCCCGGGCTACCAGTACCAAGATGTTTTGAAGGCCAGCGTGTGAGGGGCAATCGTCAACCGCTCTTCGGAATAGACTAGCTGTGACCGTAATGCCATCGTCTTGCGAATAGGTCAGCTTCAAGGATTAATGTCGACAGGATGCTACCAGTTGTTAAGAAGAAGATGTCTAGAAGCTTGATATGATTTGGAATGTCACGTCTTCCAATAACGGTGATGATTTGCCTCAACTGACTGTTTGCAGAGACTGCAACGCGATTCTCTTCAATGGACCAGAAATGGAGGAGCCGATCGAAACAATCCGCAGATACAATGGCGCTTGTCCGAGATGTGGGAAGAAGCTCAGTTACGACCTTGAGAAGATCAGGATTGCGTCAGCTACGCCAGAAGCCATCAAGCAGTACTTCGCGTCACCAGTCTCGCCCTTCGTCACAATCCAGACAGTTGTTCAGCGACCGACGAGTTCAATATCGACAGCAGCACTAGGTCCTACCAAGACGCACGTTCCACTAGCAATATGGCTGAGAAAGCGGAACTCTTCGACGCAGAACCTGGCTGATCACGATGAAGGACCCGAGGTCTCGAGTCCGACGAAATCCTCGCCATGATTGCCACGCGCATCTCTGCGAGCTACTGGCCTGTAGTCGATTCTCACAGTAGAAGGTGCTTGCCTCGCCAACTCTGTGCCCCTTTTGCATGAGCCGGGCATGCGCTTCTCGAATGTGCGTCAGGGCTGTAGCTTTCCTCATAGTCTGAGGTTCTCGTAATTGATTGTCAGACCCTGACCATCCCAACTAAAGATAGGCACATTGCGTCGTAGTCTTCTGAACTTCTCTGCTAGTGAGCGCGCGACGAGGGGGAGCGCGATCGTAACATCCGAGTAGCACGTCGCCGTCCTGGCGTTCCTACCTATTTTTCCCCAGCTTTGCGCCTCCTCAAACGTGCATCCGCTCAAGCCTCCCCACACAGGCATGTCCATTGTTATCTGGACCGCCATACCGTGGCTCTTGTCATGCCTGGTCTGATAGCTTGCAATCACAGCAGTCTGTTGAATGAAGTTCTTTGGGACCCCCCCACCCAAATAGACAACCCCGGTCATCCTTGCCTTTTCCGTTATAGTTGAGCTTTCCTCCACATCTTTCAGGTTGTCGAGAAGTATTCTTCTTCCTCGTCTGCGGTTTGCGAACATAATTGAGAAGCCAAGTGCACTGTCACTCAGCGCAGGACAGAAGATCGGGACACCTGATCTATAAGCCTCTATGAGGATGGAGTCCTTTTCTCTTGCTCTTTCCTCCAGTACCTTTCCTAGAAGGTGAAGTACCTCTCTTGAAGAGTAAGGCCTGTTGTCAAGAAGGTATGAGCAGAACTCTTTCTCAATCCAATTGTCTGTCTGGTAGAACTTCTGCTCGTCAGCTAGGACATCGTATATCCTGTCTATGCGCTGCTTTCTAAGCTGAACATCGTTCAGCGACAGAGAGCCGAGGTAGTGCTTTTGGCCTCTCGCCTCAAAGCAGTCGTGATACAGGTTCGCTCCCGTGCTCACTAAAGCATCGACCATTCGTCTTCTGATCAAGTAGGAAATAACCTTCCGCATCCCTGCTGGAACGAGAGCTCCAGCCACCCCAAGCCATATGATGCAGTTCCTCTTTTTCAGCATCCTCGTCCATACGCTGATGACTTCCGCAAGCTTTCGCCCTTGAAAAGCGGTGGAACCCATCTCCGCAAGGAACCCACTGATCGTCTCCTTGCCGGACACTTCGAGAGGCGTTGTTGGAAACTTCAGAAAACGACTTCGCGCCATATGGGCTCGCTATATTCTACTGATCTGTGAATAAAAATCATGCGTAGCGACTAGATCATATGAGGTAGCATTGACGATGAAGAATGATAATCACCTCGTGGCTGAAACGTTCCTCATCATGAAGGAAAGTGAAAATTTTTCGTGACGACTCGAAAATCCAATTGAAGATGCCTAAGTCAAAACTTAAAAGCATATCATGATGATACAATGAAAAGATTCATTGACCTGTAGTAGGTTCGACGCAAGGAGGACATAAAGAAAATATTGCAGGAAGCGCGGAGTCTTCACGGAGCTTTCCTTCCAAGGAAGTTCTTCATTGCGGCTGGGTCCGCGACCAGCTCCGTTTCGCCCCTAAACGCCTTCGATGCAGCTCTGACCAAGGCTGGGATCGCGCAGTGCAACCTCGTGAATGTGTCCTCCATTCTTCCGCCTGACGCTGAAGAGAGCAAGAACTCTCCAATAACCGCAGGAACTGTGACGTTCGCAGTAATGGCACGAATGGACGGCGACCCAGGAGAGACCATAGGCGCCGGGATAGGTTGGACCAAGGGGATCACTGTCAGGAAAGAGAAGTATGGACTGGTTGCGGAGGCGCATGGATACAAGGACAAAGAAGCAATCGAGAAGGAGCTAAAGTCGAAACTTGACGAGATGGCGAAAATTCGCGATCTGAAGATTGAGAAGGTTGAGACCAGAGCGGAGTTCATAGAGGTTCCCAAAGGCAAATACGGCACGGTCATTGTGGCTCTGGTATTCGCGCCTTGGACTGAAGAGGAATCAAAGCGGCCTCTCCCTAACAACGCTTGAAAGAGCCATAAGAGGAATAGCGGACGGATCTCAAGCCCTAGCTTATCAAGGTGTCTGCCGGTGAAGACTGCACCCCGATCGAAGCGGTTGAATTGAATCGGCACAAGCGCTTTAGACTCGTAGGTGTTGGTGGGACTTTTGATGTTCTGCATGAAGGTCACAAGAGGCTTCTACGGAAGGCGCTGCACGTCGGGGAGAGAGTCGTCGTGGGCGTAACCAGCAATCGATTTGCAGAGCGAATGAACAAGCCCTATGAAGTTCATTCTTTCAGCACGAGGGCTGATGGGATCCGGCGGTTCCTTCAGGGCGAGAAGGCGATGAGAAGAGTGGACATAGTCCAAATCGAGGATGAATATGGGCCCGCGGCAACGAACTCTCAGATAGACGCACTCGTCGTTAGCCGAGAGACTCTTCAGACTGCAAGAGAGATAGACAGAACTAGGAGGAACCTAGGACTGCCACCGCTCAGACTGGTTACCATTGAGATGGTCCTTGCCGAGGACTCGAAGCCCATTTCCGCACGAAGGATTAGAAATCAGGAAATCACCCCGACTGGCAAAATCGCAAAAGAGCGCAAACGCATGAGGCGGCTAGTGTCGGGTAGGCCCATCCACTAAATTGGATCATATGCCAACACTCCAATTTATCGGATAGGGAAAAGACCCCAGCTCTGTTGAACAAGAGCCCCTTCAATGCTGTAGTATGTGACTAGTGAAGCTGGACACATAGACACAACCTGGACTGGCAAGGAAAGAGCTCACATCTAGTCTCCCGCTGTCCAGCATTAATCTGACCAGATAATGGGGCGTTGGTTACTATCTATGCGCTGGAACGAGTTTCTTTGCAGCCAGATAGTTCTCCCAATACTCAGCCAGATCTCGCAGCCTGCCTGAGAACTGTCTACTCACATACGTCGGGTCATTTCGGTATTTCTTCTCGAGCATTCCACTCCTAACCATTGCCTTGTAGGTGTCGCTGAGAGTCTGAGTGCTTACCTTGATCCTCTTCAGTACTCTGTGTTGGAGTTCGCGGAGGAACATCGGCTTTTTCTCATCTGCAAAGGCCTCGATTATCGCCTTCGCCACGCCTTGCTTCTTCACGCTGTGCGAGAATAGTATCTGGCAGAAAGTGTCCAAGTCGACGATCTTCCCTAAGGTGGCTTGGCGGTCAATTCTCGGGAACACCCATACCCACCGTCTCTGCCTTTCGTCATAGTAGTCTTCTCTCGGAATCGTCCCGATCCTCGCCTTGACCAGATGCCTATCCTCCATTCTGAAACGTATCAACTATTGGTGATTCTTCGATCATTTAACCTTACTCTGATCTCTATTAGAGTTGGCAAACCCTGGCGTCAAACAAGCCTGATTCTCGACCAGACACCTAGCGCTGCCCGTGAATTCTGATACTAATTAGATAAGCTCGCATTCGGGCTGTGCTGGGCTGCCGAAACGCAGGTCTTGAGAGTGCTGTCCAAGGGATTTGAACCATACACATCGAACGTGACTAGTCCGTAGGCGCCGTGAGCTCGAAATGTCAGCATCTCTTGCCATGTCCTAGAGCAAGCGGAAGCCATGAAGAAACAATGGAGGACTATGAAGATACACCGCTAGATTTGCTCTCCAAAGGAAGGAATGCCAGTTGGAGCCAAGTGATTTGTGTCCGTCTTTAGGCTAGAAAACCTCTCTTCCGCACATGTTTCAACGGGTCAAGTCCGATACTTCCAGGCTCCTACACGCCCAAGTGGGCGATGTTTCAGAACCTGGTCCGCACCTCCTACTCAAGAGACGCGAAAGATATGAGTCTAGGCAGTGCTATTCTTGCTGCAGCGAAAGAGAACCGCATTGGGCACCGCAGATAGTCGTCAGGTCTTCGTGGCTCATCAGCTACCTAACAAGGCGGAATCGCCTGATTCGGAGGCAGAATTCTTGCCACCTGGAAGCGAGATGAACGTACATTTGTTGGGCGAAGGCCCCCGCCTTACGAGTTCAGGTCATGCCTCTTTCCGCAAGAGAAGACGGGGTCAAGCGAATTGGAGCATGGACAATCTCTCCAATAAATTGGAGAGGGGCATTCTCGGAGCCTGATCGAATTTGCCACTTATGCGGTGTATCTCGTGGATGGTTGTTTCCGGGGTTCTTGCCCTTGCGAGGGAGGAAGGGGAGGTAATGGAGGCGGAACACCAAGCGTCCTAGACACAAGTATCGCCTCAGCGATTGCTGCTCCTGAGATCGCTTGGATCACGGGAATCGGAGGCTTCTGCTGGGTATGCTCCTCCACAAGCTTCGAGATTTCATCACTTTCTCCTGCTGCGTGGGCCTTCCCCTTTATGCTGATTTGAGCTATTGACGGCGTATAATTAACAGTAAAGACGAATGGAGCTTCGATCGTTCGCTCGGATTTCTGATCAAAGCCAACCAAGTTTATGTT
>CAZGZF010000045.1:0-5119 GCA_964529995.1 uncultured Candidatus Bathyarchaeia archaeon | reverse complement strand
GATAGTAGAATGGTGGGCCGGATCGGATTCGAACCGATGACCTTCGGCGTGTAAGGCCGACGTTCTTGCCAAGTCGTGGCTTTCTAGCCAGCTGAACTACCGGCCCAAAGGAGTGACCTAGAGATGCCTGAACAGAGCCATAACGGTTGTGTTTGGTGGCTGAGATTTTGACTACCAGTGTCGAACGCTGTTATCATCATGTAGATGGTAGGTCTGAAACTCGAACAGATTGGCCCGTAACTTCACGTACGGATTCCTCGATTGTGGATCCAAGATATGTAACTCTCTTTGTCAACTCAACTTTTCTTGCCTGAAGTGAGGATAGGGCGCGATCAAGTTTCGCAAGTGCTTCCTCTGTTTCCGTGCGTTTGGATTCGAATTCTTCTCGTCTTAGGTAGAGAGATCTCAATTCGCTGGATTGGGATGCCGCTTCATATGCCTGCATGGCTTTCAGATACTTCTCCCGAAGGGCATCAAGATTGGCGTCGTCTCTAATCCGAGATATGCTTTTCAGGGCTCCTCTTACCCTTGAATCCTTCAAATCAAGGAGGTTGGCCTCCAACATCGATTCGAGCCCGTCTAGAGCTGACCTCAACTCCTGATGGTCAACAGTCGAGTTGCGTAGGCTTTCCACGGGATTTCTCAGGTATCCTGACAAGGTTGCGGCGACGGTGGGATTGAGTTTCTGCTTCTCTCGCTCCGAGAGCTTCAGGAGCTTATCCACCGGTTTTTCCAGAGGACGGAACAAGCTAACGATCTCTTCCCGAGCTTTCTGTACAGCAGACTCAAGCTGTGAGACCTTCAGGAGCTTATTCGATCTCTCGAGCTGCCTCAATTCCTCGTCTAGTTCTTCACAGGCGACCTGAAGATTCTCTCTCTGGCTTTTGGTCTGCGAGATCTCGTCCTTGAGGCGAGCAAGTTCATCGGAAAAGGTCTTAAGCGTGTCGACATCTCTGAGAAGGGTTTCATACTTCCTGACTCCCCTGTACCTTCGATCCACATGTTCCTCAAGCATCCTTCCATGTGCCCGGACATCTGAGAGACCAATCTCCATCTTCCTAATATTTTCCTTGTATCGCTGATCGAGCTTCCTTATCCAGATCGAGCCAGCATAGAGTAACTCATATTGGAATTTGCGAATCTTACTCAGGAACTCCGTCAGGGCATCATAGGCGATCGGCTCAGGCTGCTTGACCCCTTCGACGAGGCCCACTATCCGTGCGCCAAAATTCCTCGCGATCTCGATTTTTGACCTCTCAGCAGAATCGACAGCGCTTGAAACATCTTCCTCAGAGAGGTCAACGGCAATCTTTCGAATATTTTGAATGCCTTCCATTACTCTTGACACAAGCTGCGTAGCCCTTTCCCTGGTCGGCCTCACCTCTTTGCCTACTTGTGATTCTAACCATTGCGCAAGATCGCTGACCTTCACTTCGCTCAAGGACTGCGCTTCTCCGAGGCCGCTATGTATAGGTTAGGCAAATGGCCTCCCTATCTTGTTTTTGAAAGGTTCGCCTCTATTCTCAGCGGTGTATTGTTGCAAGAACTTGGATGAAAGACGAACAACCTCGCCTCTCTGAGATAGGGCCCAAGTTTCGGAACAATGCCACGACCATGAGTTCCGAGCTTGCATATTAGGCTGTGTGTACACAAAGACAGATTCTCGATCGCGGCGAGATCCCTCTCGATTCTTGCCTTTTTCACAGCAGCTGAAACCTCTGAAGCCAGAACGTTCTGTGCGATGACTCTGTCGAGGGGGACTTGGCGCCACTCTTGGATCAAGCTCTGCTGTCGATCAGACAGCTCAGCCTCTATGCGTTGGCTGTACTCATCATGCGATATGATTCTCAACTCCAATGGATAATCTTCCAGAAAACCGCACCTTGCGACCATGTCGCGCAAGAGAACATTTCGGCCGTCGAAGAGCTGAGCTCTTAGTCTGTCTGCTGCGAGCGTCACGTGAGAAGATGTGGCGGATTCCAGTCCAATATCAATCAACAGAGCCTTTTCTCGCTCTGAAGGCCTAACAACGAATCCTTTGCGTATCGGCTGATCGGACAAATCAAGATGATTTCGCGGGCCAACACCATATGACCGTCGCAAAATCTCTATGAACGCTTCTTGATCATCTCCTGAGCACTTGACCCTCGGTAGGCGACTCTTCGTCAGGCCTATCATCTTGACATCAACAGCGAGTCCAGAGGATGTATCTCGGAGCCTTGCCTCCAGCTCGCCTAGGAATCTTCTATCTTTTCCCCGAGGGATCTTTTCTAGGAGAACAAGTTCCACCGTCAGCACCACGTGCGAGTCCCACAATTTCCTCGTGAAGATGTCTAAACCGAGTCAAACTCGGATGGTCAGAGCCTAGATCTGCCGAGAAAGCTTTCAGAGCTTCCTCGAATGATATGCGGACACTTCCGCGGGCGAGCTTGTCAGCGTAGCAAACGACCTTCTCTTCAGCAGTTGCTGGTAGATAATCTCTGGGTGGGAGTCCGAGAGCGATTGCCTCTTTGCGAGGTATACCAGCTCCGACATGGTTCCTAACCAGTCCAACCAAAATGCCGGGATACCCAAGCTCTTCCAGAATCGCGGCGCCTACGCATCCGTGTTCAACCCCATGCGTTATTGACCTACCGATATCATGAAGTAGGGCCCCAATCTCAACCAGACGATAATCCACATTGATCTTAGGATTAATGGAATTAACAATCTCCTCAGCTATCTTCGCCACTAACAGACTGTGCTTGATGACTTTCTTGGGGCATCCCGCCTTCCTAAGCGTAGCCAGGGCCTTGGCTCGCGCAGGAAGACTACTCACTGAGTTCATCCTCAAGCTTCTTGATCAGTCCAGAAAGCTTCTCAACTATCTTAGAGTTGTCGACGCCAGTAAGTGGGCTACTACATTTCGAGCATCTGAAAGCTGTCTCCATGGCCTCCTCAAATGTGACCCGGACTTCCTTGCATTGCTCACACACGAAGAAACTGTGTGAACCCTCGTGTTCCAGTCGCGATCTCAGCTTCTCAAGGGTCCTTCTCTTCCGACTCCGTATGAAAGCGTCAAGCTGGTCTGGCTGAAGCCGCCAGAAGAAAGTGTACCAACCCGTATTCTCGTTTCGAACCCTTGTGGAAGAAACCAAGGCATGATCATAGAGCTTGTACAGGATCTTCCTCACAGTGTTCAGTCGAATGCCAGTCTCAGCGGCGATTGTGTCGTCCGTTGCCTCTTTGAGTTTTCCCAGAACCTCGACAACCTTCACAGCGTCTTCGCCCCCAAAAAACCTGGCCACCTTAACAAGTTCCTCATCGATGAAAGACAAAGGGCCTGATGTCTCCCTGATAGAGGCGCTCTCCACTAATATATGGCAATCCGAGCATTAATGCCTTTTCAGCGATGATCAAACGATCTCATTCGATGTTGACAGGCCAGAATCAACTCTGACTAGACGTTTTCCTCTGGGCGAATGAAGCACTCCTATTCTTGCGTCTTCAAACTTTCTCGATAATTCGCTCCCTTCAAAAAGCCGATCTAGGAAGACTGCGAGCGCGGCCACCTCCGAGTGAGGCTGTCCTCCAATAGCAATGTTGTAGTCCGAGAACTCTTCTGAGAAAAATTCGGATGGAACTTTCTGACTTCCAACGATGACCATGATGTCGCGATGCGACGATCTAATCTTGTGCATCACGTCAGTCTCACTGACGTTCTGACCGTACATGGTCAGATGAACCACGATGCCACCACTTTCTTTCCATCTCTCCACAGCCTTCCTCCATGGAACCCCCATCTCAAAAGAGAAACGGCCTCCCCACTCGACGGCGACCTCGTCGATCTTTGTCTTGATGCTCTTGTCTTCGACATCTGCGAGGATGAAGCCTGAGGCTCCGAGGGCACGTGCTGTCAAGGCAACATGCGTAGTGACCCTTAGGTCTCTTGGCCTATGCCCCCACCTTAACACAACTACCTTCGAACCCGAAGTCCCTTTAGGCATGCTCATGGGTTCTGATCTCTGCGCTTCACTCTGGCTATGTCCCCTAGCGTGAGGCTTCGAGCCGCAATTGTACCCGTTGACTCTGGGACCTCAACTCTAGGAGTAAGAAGTACGATTCTCAAAGAATGTTCAAGTTCACGGCAAAGCTTCACGTCAGGAGCTATCTTGCCTGACTCAACTTTCTGGATGATCGAAAGCCTTTCCTTGACTCTCGTTGCAAGGTCCTGCTGGCTGAGTCCCATTCTCTCTCTTGCTTCACGTATTCTTGTCGCATAACCCTCGACAACGTCAAGCTGCTCTAGCGCTTGAGGTGAAACTGGTCGAGCTGGTCGAGGTGAACGGTAAGCTGCCGTCATATGTCGTTCTATTCGTCGTGGAGATGGCTCATGATAGGGTCGGCCAAGGGTTGCACAGCGCGAGCAGACGACAAGTTTCGCCGTTTCGATTATGACCCGCGCAGGCTTCCCAGTTATCTTCTCCCCACAGACATCGCAGTTCAAATCTATTCACTATCTCTAGAAGTGGAGGAGACATATTTGGTCTTGATGGCTACTCCGGGCAGGGGCAGTAAAGTTAGAACTTTCTTAGCTGCAATAGGTCTCGATGTGGTCGGCCTCCCATCTGGAGGTTGTATCGCCTACCCTTACATTATACGCTATTCCATCTACAGCGGGAAGGACTATTGGTCTGCCATCTGAGGAGATCCTGTGTGCACTCCTTGAAACTGCCGGACTGACTACTTGTCCACGTTCGTGCGTATCTTCATCGCCGTCACCTTCTGAATAAGGGCTAAGAGGGGAGGCATGATCTCATGCCTTCAATGAGGAAGTTTGCATTTGGGATTCAGAGCTTCCGTGCCTGACTTTGACGGCAACGCCTCGTCTAAACGAAAGCATTTCCTCTCCACTCAAGAATGCTCTCCCTGTCGCCAGCAGCTCGTTCCTTTCGTTTACTACGATGACCTCGTCCTCAGGACGTATCGTCGAACTCGCGCGAACCACATGTTTGGCGAACACATTCCTTCCACGCTTAATGAAATCAGAAACATCCGTTTGAACTGTCACGACATTCTTGAAGCACCTGTCTCTCATTAGCATCTGAGCGCCTGCAAGTGATAAGGCGAGCATACCATC
>CAZGZF010000044.1:0-5219 GCA_964529995.1 uncultured Candidatus Bathyarchaeia archaeon | reverse complement strand
GGACCTTCAGAGGCGGTCTGGTCCGCGGTTTTCCAACATGGGCTGAGGAAGGAGGCCCGGAGAAGATGAGAGAACGTCTTCGGAATCCCGAGACACGAAGAAAGATTCGGGATCTTGTGAAGGAAGGCATGGAAAGCATAGAGGCTGAGCACACATGGGAGACTGCGCTCATCCTGAAGGCAAGCGATGAAGACAAGGATCTAATCGGCAAGCGTATGAGCGAGGCGGCTAAGATCCGAGGAATGGAACCAGTAGACCTCTACATTGACAGGCTGGCAGCTGGCAAACCTCTTGAAGGAATCAGCGAGGCGATGCATGAAGAGGATGTGAAGGCGCTTCTGCAACATCCTCTGGCCATGGTCAGCACCGACGGCTACGCCATACCCGCAGACCCAACCAAGAGATCGCACCCGCGCAGCTTCGGAACATTTCCGAAGATATTGAGGAAATATGTACGCGAAGAGCGCATTCTGTCTCTGGAAGAGGCAATACGAAGGATGACCTCAGCAGGAGCAGCAAGGCTTGGACTGATGGATCGAGGCCTGCTCAGGCCGGGGTTCTGGGCCGACGTGACCATCTTCGATCCTCTTAACGTGAAAGAACTGGCCACATACTCCGACCCAATGCGTTACTCAGAAGGCATCGAGTACGTATTCGTTAACGGCAAACTTACTATCGAGCATGACAAACATACAGGCGCCCGCGCAGGAGTACCATTGAAACATAGACCCGCAGAAGACTAGAAACCCGTCCCTCACCACCAATGATTCAGCTGGCTAAGATGATCCCAGCGTCGCATCTCGATCCTATCCATAGAAAGTATTCTACCTACTTCCCAGCAGAGCCTTTTCAACCATCAGTTCTCATAAAGGTAAATTAGAAAAGTCGGACTTGCCTAACTCTTCGCAGTTGAGGAGTCAGAATGATCGATAATGTGTTGTTCGGCGGGCTTGTCCTTGACGGTACTGGAAGCCCCTGGTTCAAGGCAGATGTTGGAATAGGTGCGGGCAGGATCGTGAAGATTGGTGACTTGCAATCAGAGAGGGCCAAGACCCGAATCAATGTGGAAGGACTCGTCGTTGCGCCGGGCTTTGTTGACATGCATTCTCACTCAGACGAGCCGCTGCTGATCAACCCGAAGGCTGAGAGCAAGATACGTCAGGGCGTGACCACCGAGGTGATCGGCAATTGCGGCGATTCCGCTGCACCGATCGATGAGACGATCAAAGAGGAGATGAAGGAAACCGGGGCCACGATCGTTTCAGCTGGCGTGAAGATCGACTACTCCACCTTTGCAGAGTACGTGAGGAAGCTGCGACGACAAGGCACGTCTGTGAACGTGGCGCCTCTCATCGGACACAGCAACCTTCGGAAGATAGTTATTGGACATGAAGACCGCCCTCCGACAGTGACGGAACTGAAGAGAATGAAGAGTATCCTTGCCGAAGCGATGGGGCAGGGAGCCTTCGGAATGTCAACGGGCCTCATTTATCCTCCCGGAAGCTACGCCAGGACCCCTGAGATCGTTGAGCTGGCTAAGGTGGCCGCTTCGTTCGGTGGCATATACACCTCTCACATTCGAAACGAAGGCAACATGCTGCTGAAGGCTGTGCGAGAAGCGATTACGATAGGTGAGAAAGCCAAGATTCCAGTTGAGATATCTCACCACAAGGCCGGTGGAAGAAAGAACTGGGGCAAGGTGAAGCAGTCAATTCAGATGATCGAGAAAGCACGCGGACAAGGAGTAGATGTGACATGCGATGTCTATCCCTACGTCGCGTCGAGCTTTGGGCTCGTTGATATGCTTCCTCAGTGGGCACGGGAGGGCGGTCACGAGGAGACGGTTCGGCGACTGAAGGACCCTAAGGTCAAACGTCGATTGAGAAGAGATATGTTGAGGGGCGCTCTGAGCTCGGCGCACTGGGATAGAACCATGATAGCCAACTGCTCTGGACACAGTCAGTATCAAGGCAGGTTTGTTGCGGATCTGGCAAGGGCGAAACGGCAGAACCCATTCGAATTTGCGTTCAAACTTTTGCTTGATGAGAAGCTGTCTGTCACAGTGGTCCGATTCGGGATGTGTGAGGAGGATGTCGAGTACGTTCTTCAATATCCGGCTGCCATGATTGGAAGCGACGGCAGAGCGCTGGCTACATATGGACCACTAGGGAAAGGGCATCCACACCCCAGAAACTACGGGACGTTCCCGCGAGTCCTAGGCCACTACGCGAGGGACCGTGGAATCTTCACTCTCTCGGAGGCGGTTCGAAAGATGACCTCCTTGCCGGCTCAGAAGCTTGGGTTGAGGGACAGGGGAGTGGTCCGGCCTGGCGCGTGGGCTGATCTAGTGGTCTTCGATCCTGAGACTGTGGTCGACGCGGCGACTTATGCGAACCCGAAGAGATACCCGAAAGGCATCGAGTATGTTTTCGTGAACGGTGTTCTCACAATAAGGAAGGGCAAGCACACTGGCGCGTTGGCAGGCAAGGTTCTGAAACGTTCGTAAGAGCCAGGTTACGGTTGAGCCCGCTGGCAGAATGGGCAGAACCGCGCCACCATCGGAATAGACTTTCCGCAGAAAGCGCAGTACTTCACCTGTGAGGGCGTTGGGATTGGTGCTACAGGTGCACGAGGAATCTGAGGGGAAGGTGGCTGGGCAGTTGGTTTGGCTGGTTCAGGCGCAGGCTGGGCCTGAGCTGCGGGTGGAGTAGGAGCCGGGGCAGGAGCTGCAGGTGGCTTTCCTTTGGTCAACACTTCTTGGGTGGCTTCATATGAGAGCTGGTAGATGAGGCGGATGAAGGTCGCCGTAGATCCAAGCAATAGGATGATGTACCCCAATAGGACGACGATGATCCCGGTTAGAGCTCCGGGCTCCCATGTCGGGGTCCGCCCGCTCATTAGATCTGAGATCAGCTTCGAGAAGGGTGCCATCGCGAGCGCGCCGCCGATCAGCATCATCAGTATGCCAATGATTCCCCAGACGATCAGCCAGACGAAGTAGATGAGAGCCTTCTTGAACGCGCCGACCCAGCTCAGAGGCATCTCTCCTGTTACCTCAGTTAGGTATGTGGCGTCGTACCCGTTAAGAGCCTTTCTGCCGTGAAAAGATTTGGAATTAGCGTAGTCAAATGCTCTATCAACTTAATTCTTAGGGAGTAACCTAGGTCTTTGAACCAGTGCCTCCCAAGCATATTGCCTCAAGCCGACTGTGTTAACACGCCCCCCGCCTGGTAACGGTTTTGGTAACGGTAAATGGTAACTATCTCCTAGCGGCAAGTTACAGGTTGGTCGGTACGTGAGGTCAGAGTGGTGAGACCAGTAAGGATCGTTTCCTCTGGAACGTTTTCGATGGTGGCGAGGTGTGAGAGGGCTGGTGAGCTGGGCGTCTGCGTTTCGACGGCGGTTCCTGCAGTTGGTGCGATAGTTCCTCACGCGGAGCTTGGTGTGGCTGCGATCGCGACACAGGCGACTTCAAACGTAACGTATGGTGTCAAGGGGCTCCAGCTCATCAAGCTTGGGCTGTCGCCGAGTAGCGCTCTGGAGGCTCTGCTTCGAGAGGACGAGGGGAGAGAGGTCAGGCAGGTGATAATGATAGACAAGGACGGCAGGACCGCAGCCTTCACTGGGAGGGAGACGGTTGAGTGGAGGGGGCACCTCACTGGCAGGAACTATGCAACTGCGGGAAACATGCTTGTCGGGCGACAAGTGATTGAGGCGATGGCGAAAGCTTTCGAGTCTGCGGAGGCTCCGTTAGAGGAGAGGTTGATGCGGGCGCTTGAAGCAGGGCAGAATGCAGGAGGAGACAAGCGAGGCAGAGTCTCTGCAGCGCTTCTTGTGAGGAAGAGACTTGAGGCGAATAGCCTTAGGCCTTGGATCGACCTCCGGGTGGACGAACATCCTGATCCGGTGGCGGAGCTGCGGCGGGTATATGAGGTATTCAAGGCTAGGTATTTTCCCACAAAGAAGTTCTGACTGGGAGAATTCTTCCTCACATCAGTTTCAGTGAAGATTAGGCTATTGGCCGGATGGGGCGACGTAGGTATGCCGGACTGTTATCTGAGTTGGGGTCATCGCAGTTCTTATATGGCTGGTGTACGGTACTGACGTACGGTGATGTAGATGCCTCGACGAGGATACGCCTCAGTGACCTTGCCGCAGCAAATACTGACCAAAGTGAGGAAAATCGTTAGGAGCCCCTTAGGCGCAAACTACAGAGGAGTTTCTGAATATGTAGCTGAGGCCGTGGAGGAAAAGCTGGAGAAGAACGGCGGAATAGAAATAGTATCAGTAAAGCAAGTGTCTCTCGGTGAGGCGAAGAGCCAGATCCTAGATTATCTCTCCGCTCATCCGGGTGCTCACTATCCAAGTGACATAGCTTTTGCTCTAGGAATCGATCTCGAAGTGGCGTTCGAAGCTGTAAGAGCATTGATGTCCGACAGTAAAGTCGAAGTAGCTGGCTTGAAAAGGGAAGAGATCACTCAGTGACGATTCTGTTTGAGCACGGCGACGGCATAGTGGGCGAGAGGATAGTCTACATGGCCAGGAAGAGGTCGGGTGAGAGACTCATCGTGAGAACTGGAGCTCACAGGGGAATAGGAGGCATTCTATACGACGCCAAATGCTGGATTGAATCTCCGATCAAGTTGAAGAGAGGGTAAAACGAACCTGATTTCGTGTAGTTGTGATCATTGCAGAGATCGAAGGTTTTTCTCAGGATAGGATAACCAAGAGCCAAGCGAAGCAAGACTGAAGCAATCGAGCTATCACAGGAAAGCTGAGCAGGCAATCTTTGTAGTCCCGAATCTGCGGCTAGCTAACGGACGAGGAATTATAACGCAGTCCTGAATTTATCTCTCGTAACTGTGAAACATTGAAGATGAGGAATAGGATTGATAGTCATTCTTGGTCCCGCATCGGTAGAGTTGGGGCGAAGAATCGCCAGTGCTCTAAACTCGAAGGCTGTTGAAGTCGAGTTCAAGAGGTTCCCAGATGGGGAGTCCTACATTAGGTTTGAAGACGCCGCGTCGATCAAAGGCGAGGATGCCGTCATCGTTCAGACAACCAGTCCGCCTCAAAACGAGAACCTCATTCAGCTCCTGCTCATAGCTGACAACGCCAGGGACCTAGGAGCCAGTAGCGTCACCGCCGTTGTGCCTTACCTTGCCTACGCCAGACAGGACAGCCGCTTTAGGCCCGGCGAAGCCTTCAGCCTAAAGACC
>CAZGZF010000043.1:0-5328 GCA_964529995.1 uncultured Candidatus Bathyarchaeia archaeon | reverse complement strand
ACTGAGTGGATTGGCCAGAACATCAAGTATCCAACCGCAAGGAGAGACCATATTCAGTCGCCAGATGAGACCTTCAGCTCCCGCGAGGGAGACTGCGACGAGCAGGCGAACTTGATCATATCCTTCTGCAGGATTCTAGGCATCCCAGCATACCTTCAATGTGGCTGCGTATATCTGCCATCAAGGGTTGACAAGGGATCGAAGTTCAACGGCCGCCTCTCGTTCGACCTTGACCGCCTAGGTTGGCATGCCTGGGCTATGATCTATGTTCCTCCTTGGGGCTGGCTCCCCGTGGACATGACGATGGGATACTCGAGAGAGTACCCGCTGTTGGCTGTGGAGGGGGCGGCCGTGGAGACGCTAAGCACAGTGGTGTCGAACAACCTCGTGGTCACGGACTATATATCAGAAACGAATCTGGCTGCGGAGCAACTTGGGCGTACCGACGTATACGTCGAAGAGAAAGAATCAATGAAGCCAACCGGGATTTCTCCAGAATATCAAGCCACTCCAAGTATGCAAGCGACAACCATAGCTCTGATGGGCTTTGGTGTAGTGGTCGTGGCTGCCTATTTAACGGCCAGGTTCACGACGAAGAATAGACTGAAACGCAACCAATAGTGAAAGTGCGGCAATAGTTTCGGGTCAAGGCTTATCTTGGAAGGCCCAGTCCTACACGTCTGATAGAGAATGGAGCTTTTTGAAGCCATTCGAGGCAGACGGAGCGTAAGGAGCTTCAGTGAAGGAGACCTACCTATACAAGACCTGAGAGTAATACTTGAGGCCGCAATTTGCGCTCCAAGCGCAGGGAACCTTCAGTCATGGGAGTTCGTGATTGTGCGAAACGACGACAGGAAGGCTGCCTTGGCGGAAGCGGCCTATGACCAAGATTTCATTGCCGAAGCCTCCGTTGTGATAGTTGTGTGCGCGAACATGGCGAGATCCGCAAGAAGATACCGGGATAGAGGAGCAACCCTCTACAGTATCCAAGACACGGCCGCCGCGATTCAGAACATTCTTCTCACATCCTTCGCCTTGGGATACGGTTCATGCTGGGTAGGAGCGTTTGATGAAGGCAAGGCAGCTCGCCTTGTCCGAGCTCCACCCGAAACGAGACCAGTGGCGATCATACCTATCGGAAGGCCTGCCGAATCCCCCGATCCTCGCCCGAGGATCAGCCTAGACAAGGTTCTGCACTTCGAAACGTTCACGTAGGTTGGGGCCCAATCTACCAAACGAAGAGGAAAGGGCAGAGAGCTGATGCGATATTCGAAGATCGTTGAGATCTATGAGCAGATAGAAGCCACTGCGAAGAGGCTTGAGATGACAGACCTACTTGTCCAGCTCATCAAGGAAACGCCCAAAGAGGAAATCGACAGAGTGATCTACCTCACAACAGGCGTTCTCTATCCAGACTACTTGGGAGTTGAACTTGGCGTAGCGGACAAGCTAGCGATAAAGGCGATCGCAGAAGTCTCTGGAAAAACGGAACACGTCATAGAAGAGGACTACAAGAAGACGGGAGATTTGGGGTTAACAGCCGAGAAGTTCTCGTCCGTCAAGCGGCAAGCAACGCTCGTGTCCGAGATCCTGACAGTCAAGAAGGTTTACGAGACATTCGAGAAGACAGCGAAAGCGACAGGCCCGGGCTCAATAGAGCAGAAGGTGAGGCTTCTCTGCGGCCTCATAGCGAACGCTTCTGGGAAAGAGGCCAAGTACGTCATTCGAACTGCCATAGGGCAACTCAGGCTCGGAATCGCAGACATGACGATCCTCGACGCGCTAGCGGTTGCCTACGCAGGTGAAAAAAATGCACGTGAGCTTTTCGAGAGAGCATACAACCTATCTTCCGACCTGGGCCAGGTTGCAAAGGCAGCTGCGACTGGAGGTCTAGACGAGATTCAGAAATTCAAAATAACGTTGGGCAGACCAGTCCGACCTATGCTCGCAGAGAGGCTCCCAGAAGCGAAAGAAATCCTAGAAAAGGTTGGAGGTGAGGGCGCCGTCGAGTACAAGTACGACGGATTGAGAATCCAAGCACACATCGAAGCGAAGAGGAAGACCTCACTATTCTCAAGAAGGTTGGAGAACATCACAAGCCAGTTTCCCGATGTCGCACAATACACAGAGGACGCGTTCAAAGCCAAGAACGCGATACTGGAGGCAGAGTGCGTCGCAGTAGACGCCAACACGGGAGAGATGCTGCCGTTTCAAGTGATCTCTCAGAGGAGAGGGAGAAAATACGATATTAGAGAGATGGCCGAGGAGGTCCCTGTCTCGCTCTTCATGTTCGATATCCTCTACCTCGATGGCAGAAACCTGACGGAACTCACATATCCGAAAAGAAGAAGGGCGCTTCTCAAAGCTGTAAAGGAAACTGAGCACGTCAAGGTCGCGCATCAGATAGTTGCAACCAAACCTGAAGACCTAGACAACTTCATGAGCCAAGCAGTCGCCGACGGGTGCGAGGGAATCATCGTGAAGTCGGTCGGCGCTGACTCCACATATAGAGCAGGTGCAAGAGGGTTCCACTGGATCAAGTACAAGCGTGAATACAGATCTGAGATGACTGACACGGTCGATCTGGTGGTTGTAGGCGCCCTTGCGGGACGAGGAAAAAGGGCTGGAACCTACGGAGCGCTCCTTCTTGCATCTTACGACGAAAGAGAAGATGTATTCGAGACCGTCTGCAAGTGCGGGACCGGCTTCAAGGATGAAGATCTCCAGAAGCTGCCGGAGATTCTCAAACCGTACGTCATAAGTCATGTGCACGCACGCGTCAGATCAAAGATCACTCCAGACGTTTCATTCACGCCCTCACTTGTCCTGGAGGTCATAGGAGCAGAGATCACTCTCAGTCCAGTTCACACATGCGAGGTGGACGCGATAAGGCAAGGCAGCGGCCTTGCGATTCGATTCCCTAGATTCACTGGGAATTATAGAACGGACAAGAGTGCTGAAGACGCGAACACTTCTCAGGAAATACTCGAGATGTACAAGAAGCAGCTGAAGCGGATCGAGGCGCAGACCTAGCTCGGCGACCAGTGGAGCCTGTAAAGCTGAGCTAGCATACGTCCGCCCTTATCCTCCGGCGATCGGAGGAAGAAGCATGACCTTGTCCCCGTCCTTTAGGGGCGTATCCAAGCCTTGAAGAAACTCGATCTCCTGATTGTTCTTCGCCACGATCATCCGAAGTCGTTTCCCGGATTCGTCGAAGACGGCCGACCGAAAACGTTCTCCGTACTTCTTTGCCATTGATTCAACGAGGTCGAGGACCGTAGCATTCTCGATCTCCATCTCTAGTTCTTTCTGACCGACAATCTCTCTGATCTCTCCCGCCAGCCCGACGCGAATCTTGGCCACTTCAGTATCACGAGCATTTCTTGTTCTATTCTGCCCAGAGTGACAACGCGATATCTTCCATGTCTAGCTCGAGGAGCTTCTCTCTTGACGGCTTCCCGTCTCTCCACCCACGGATAGAATAGTATTCCTGAAGAAGGCTGTTCAATGGAGGCAGTCTTCCTGCTGCCGCTCCTTCTCTGAGAGGCTCCTCAAGGAGCCTTGGTGGAAGAGTGTCCTCCCTAGCGGTGGTGCCCATCTTGATGTTGAACGCTCTCTTCATGTTCCAGATCCTTTCTCCCTTCTGGAGAAGGCCCCAATGGTCAACCTTCTCTCCTGTTACCGAGGAATATCCTTCGGCGACTATGTTGAACGGTATGACACCCCCTACCGTGAATTGGCAGTGACCCATCGAGGTGAAAGCGGCGTTGAAGTCTTGGTGAAACTTGGTGGCCTGAGCCGTCTGCTCTTGTTTGAAGGGAGGAAGCTTGGCCTCATACCCGAACTCGGGTTGGATGAGTCCCCACTCCAAGTATGCGGGAGTCCCCTGAGCGTGACAGGCGCCCCGATTCGAGGTGGCGTATGCCAAACTCATCGTCCACCACCGCCTAGGTTCGTGCATTGGAACTTCCAAGCCCCTGACATGAACCGCAAAGCGCTCAGCCTCCTCTCCCATCGTACTCGCCGCGAACCTGACTCCTTCGCCGAGGAGACGCCCTATGCCTTCCCTGAGGCCGATGAGTTCAACCACCTTCACGACCGCTTCGTCATTCCCCCATGATAGAGGAATGCCTCCAAGATCCGCACTCGTGAGTATTCCTCTCTCGTAGCATTCCATTGCGAAGGCGATCGTTGCTCCTGTGGAAATTGTGTCGATTCCAAGCCTATTACAGATGTCGTTCGCCTTGGCTATCGATTCCAGGTTACTGTTGAGGCAAAGTGAGCCTAGCGAAGCGCAAGTTTCGTATTCCGGTCCGTGACCCTCAACGGGGGCGTATTTGCCGCTTTCCACCTTGACCTTTCGCCAGCAGGCTATTATTCCGCAATGCAGGCACATTCCCCTCCCCTTGAGAATCGTCTTCGACATAGTAGACCCAGTTATCTTGGCTGCTTCCGGAAACGTGCCTTGCCGCCAATTCCTTATTGGAAGACCGCCCATCATCTCAAGCGACTCAACTGACCTAGCCGTTCCATGTGCTGTAAGCCCAGATATCCTGTCAGAGGTGTGCGAGGGTGCATTAGGAGGCTTGACCGCTCTCCTAGCCTTGTCACAAATCGAAGCGAAAGCCTGTTCGTCAGCGATCGGGACCTTCTCTGTTCCTCTGACCACGATGGCCTTAAGGTTCTTCGAACCCATCACAGTGCCCATTCCGGTTCTTCCGCAGACCCTCTCTTCGTCAGTCACGACAGAGGCGTACCGTACGAGTCTCTCTCCGGCTGGCCCGATGCATGCTACTCTTGTGTTGGGATCATCCAGTTCTTTCTGAATCGCCTTCGCCGTCGCGAGCGTTTCCATTCCCCAGAATCCCGTCGCGTCTCGAAGCTCGGCGTCACCATCACTGACGTGTATCATCACAGGCGATGAGGATGAACCCGATACAGCTATGCCGTCGAAGCCCGCTCTCTTTAGCTCTGCGCCGAATGATCCGCTTGCACTTGACTCGCCCCAGATATAGGTCAAAGGAGATTTGGCGCAGATCGTCCATTTGGTTGTTCCCGGAAAACCTGTGCCTACCATAGGGCCAGCCATGAAGGCTATCACGTTTTCCGGACCAAGAGGGTCTGCGTTCGCATCTATCGAGTCGTAAAGAACTCTCGATGCATAGCCTGCTCCTCCTATGTATCTCCACGCAACTTCGAGGTCTAGGTCCTCAGCCGACATCTTCTCGGCGTTGAGATCAATCAGCAGAATCTTTCCGACGTATCCTCCACGAGGGTTTCTCATTGGATCGTGCTCCACACTTGGTTCACTCTGACCTGAACCGATAA
>CAZGZF010000042.1:0-5350 GCA_964529995.1 uncultured Candidatus Bathyarchaeia archaeon | reverse complement strand
CGCCCATTAGAGAATGGAACCTTTCAAGGGATGAAGAGATCAAGTATGCCGAGAAGAATGGCATACCTATCCCCGTGGATCTTGACAACCCCTATAGCATAGATCAAAACCTGTGGGGAAGATCGATAGAATGCGGCATCCTTGAAGATCCGGCGCATGAACCGCCGGAGGAAATATTCGAGTGGACAGCGTCTCCTGAGAAGGCTCCATCCGAACCTGAATTCATATCGATAGGATTTGACCACGGAGTTCCTGCAAGCGTTGACGGCAAGAAGATCAGCCCTCTAGAAATAGTGAGAACGCTCAACGTAAAGGCTGGAAGACACGGAGTGGGACGAGTTGACCACATGGAAGACAGACTTGTTGGAATCAAGTCCAGAGAGTGCTACGAATGTCCGGCCGCGACCGTTCTGCTTGAAGCACACAAAGAGCTAGAGAAGACAGTGCTTACTAGGCATGAGTTATCATTCAAGCATCAAGTTGACGCCCAATGGACGTTTCTCGCGTACGCTGGACTCTGGATGGACCCTCTGAGAGAGGATCTCGAAGGGTTCATTGACAAGACTCAGGAACGGGTAACGGGCGAAGTGAAGCTAAAGCTGTACAAGGGATCAGCGACAGTTGTCTCGCGATCCTCGCCGTTCTCACTGTATGACGCAAACTTGGCAACATACAATATTGAAACAACCTTTGATCAAACTTGGTCACCAGGGTTCATCGAGATATGGGGGCTTCCAACGAAAGCAGCAAACATGCTAAGAAACAAGGGGAAGAGATGACGTGAAAGGCCCTCTGATCTCCAATCCGATGAGACAAAAGGCAAACGAGATAGTTCAGCGGCACAGTCAAGTGATGATAACCTCTACCATGGTTCCATATCCCATGGTCGGGCATGACGCTGAAGATGCCTTGGTAAGGGATGTGGACGGAAACGTCTACTTGGACTTCTCCTCAGCTGTTGCCGTGATGAACGTTGGCTACAACCACCCAGATGTCAAGAAAGCCATACTCGACCAAGCCGAGAGACTAGTTCACTTCGCCGGGAACGATTACTACAACACCAAACAAGTCGAACTCGCTGAAAAGTTAGTATCGATCACGCCTGGCAGGTTCAAAAAGAGAGCCTTCTTTTCGAACAGCGGAGCAGAATCGGTAGAATGCGCGTTTAAGCTTGCGCGATGGCATACGAAGAAGCCGGGGATGCTCTCCTTCCTCGGCGCCTTCCACGGCCGCACATTTGGCGCTCTCAGCCTGAGCGCCTGCAAGGCCCTTCACAAGAAGCATTTCGCCCCAATGGTCCCTCAGGTAGTCCATGTTCCATATGCGTACTGCTATCGATGTGCCTACAAACTGGAATACCCGTCGTGTGACTTGTGGTGCGCCAAATACGTCGAAGAGGTTGCATTACGATTCTTTCCAAGCGAAGACCTGGCAGCTGTAATAGTCGAGCCAATACAGGGTGAAGCAGGATACATAGCTCCTCCGCAAGGTTTCCTCTCCAAGATCGAATCTACATGTAGAAAGAATGAAGTTCTACTAATCGCAGACGAGGTTCAGACTGGGTTCGCTAGAACAGGAAGGATGTTCGCCTGTGAACATTCTGGCGTGGAGCCTGACATAACCACTCTCTCGAAGGCGCTTGCGGCGGGTCTGCCTATGGGAGCTACAATAGCAAGAGCGGAGATCGCTGATTGGGATGAAGGTTCGCACTCAAACACGATGGGAGGAAACATGCTTTCGGCAGTCGCAGCACTTGCAAACATCAGCGTGATCGAGAAGGAAGACCTTTGTGCAAGATCTCAAAAACTGGGTGAGCATGCAATGAAGAGGCTTGAGGAAGTGAAGGAGAAGAGCAAGCTTGTCGGTGACGTACGCGGTCTCGGGTTGATGATCGGCGTCGAGTTTGTGAAAGATAAAGATAGGAAGGAGAGAGCAGTCAGCGAAACCGAGCGCATAGTCGTCGAAGCGTTCAACAATGGATTGATCCTACTTCCGGTCGGGTTGAACTGTGTTAGAATAGCTCCACCACTTAACATAGACATTGCTCACTTGGATCAAGGGATAGACATACTGGCAAACGCTGTGCAGAAAGTGGCGGCAAGCTGACTTGTCGAAGCTACTTCGAGATGCTCGGCTCGGACCAAAGAAAAAGGAGATAGTCGACTTCATTTCGTCAATTAAAGCAGATCAGAGGCTCTTCGAGAATGTCGTCAGGATCAACAAGGCCCATGTCATAATGACGGCAGAGAGTCGTATACTTGACCGGAAGAAAGCAGCAACCCTTCTCAAGGCGCTCGGAGAGATTGATCCGGGCCGAGACATCACGGACACAGAGCCCGAGGATGTCCATATGTACGTTGAGGAATCAGTTCTGGGGGCTGTCGGCCAAGAGATCGGAGGCGATCTCCACATCGGAAAGAGCAGGAACGATCAAGTCTCCACAGCAATCCGAATGACGCTTCGCGAGAACCTGATTCAGATCTCGTTGGCTTTGACAGCCGTTCAAGAAAAGCTTCTAGCCACTGCTGAAAAGCATACGGAGACTTTGATTCCGGGATACACTCATACGCAGCCTGCTCAGCCAATAACTTTCGCCCACTATCTCCTGTCAGTCTGTGACGCCTTCAGTAGGGATCTTGAGAGGTTGATGGAAGCATACAGGCGTGTCAACAAGAGCCCAATGGGTGCGGGGGCCTTAGCCGGAACAAGCTTTCCCATCAATCGCGAGAGAATGGCTGAGCTACTCGGTTTCAGTGGGATTGTTGAGAACTCCCTTGACGCAGTTGGTTCAAGGGACTTCATTGTAGAGGTGCAAGCTGGACTCACGTTGGTCGCACTGAATCTTTCTCGGGTTGTCGAGGACTTGATACTATGGAGTTCTCCTCACTTCGAGATCGTGAATCTTCCGGACGAGTTCACGTCGACAAGTAGCATAATGCCCCAGAAGAAGAATCCAGAGGTTCCAGAAGTGATTCGAGCTAGAGTGAGCGACGTAGCTGGAGACCTTCTGGCCACCGTAATGACATTGAAATCGCTTCCTTCAGGATACAACATGGATTTTCAGGAACTCACACCCAAGCTCTGGAAATCGATCGATTCAGTCTTAACCTCGCTAAACATGTTTGGCCGTTTGATTCTAGCCTTGAGAGTTTCTGAAATTATTCCGAGTCAGCTGTTGAACTTCACCACGTCAACTGAACTTGCCAATATGCTTGTCAGAAAGTATGCCGTCCCGTTCAGAACCGCTCACAGAGTTGTTGGATCTCTTGTCAGAGATCTCGTCGAGAAAAAGCTTAGTCCTTCTGACCTGACTCCTGACATGATCAAGTCTGCTTCGTCTCATGTCACGGGTTCTCCGGTGACGATGACTGATGAAGATATTCGTTCCTGCGTGGATCCCAAGAGGTTCGTTGAGATCCACAGGGTGAGAGGAGGGCCATCTCCGACAGAGGTTAGAAGAATGCTGAAATCTCACCATCAGCAGTTGGCGGTGTGGAGGGAGAAGCTGTCAAACGAGGCAGATCGAATTCGGGAAACTTGGGAGGCGTTGCATTCAACCGAGAAGCTGTATCAGTCTTCAAGATAGCGTCAAGGCTCAGAAGCCGTGTTGCTGATTTGAAGTGAGAGTAATTGGAGGCATCCTCGCGAGGCATCCGCAAGGTTCTGATCATTGGGTCTGGACCCATCATAATCGGGCAGGCATGTGAATTCGATTACTCTGGAACCCAAGCCTGCAAGGCTTTGCGATCGTTGGGGTACGAGATTGTGCTGGTTAACTCAAACCCGGCAACGATCATGACTGATCCTGACATGGCGGATGTCACCTACATCGAGCCGCTTAATCTGGAATCACTGACGAGAATTATCGAGAATGAGCGGCCGGATGCGATACTTCCAAATCTTGGTGGTCAAACCGGCCTCAACCTGAGTGCAAGCCTAGCTCGGTCCGGTGTGCTTGACAAATACAACGTCAAGGTGATTGGGGTCAAGCCTGACGCTATCAGGCGAGGCGAGGACAGACTTGCCTTCAAAGAGACTATGATGGAGCTGGGCATTGACCTGCCCAAGAGCAAGACTGCGTATAGTGTGGAAGAAGCTGAATCAATCGCGGCAGAGCTAGGTTATCCGGTCGTGGTACGTCCCGCTTATACGTTGGGCGGCACCGGTGGCGGCCTCGCCTACAACGTACAGGAACTACGCGTCATTGCGGCTCGAGGCATCACTGCAAGCCTGATTGGGCAGGTACTCATCGAGGAGTCGGTCGAAGGCTGGGAAGAGCTGGAGCTAGAGATCATCCGCGACTCGAAGAACCAGATGATAACAGTCTGCTTTATCGAGAACGTTGATGCGATGGGTGTTCACACAGGCGACTCTTTCTGCACCGCACCTATGCTAACTATTGACTCGGCTCTGCAGGATCGCCTTCAGCAGATGTCCTACAAGGTAGTCGAGAGGATAGGCATCATCGGAGGAGCTAACATCCAATATGCGCACAACCCGAAGACAGGTCGCGTAGTCATAATCGAGATCAACCCAAGAACATCCAGATCATCCGCACTTGCTTCCAAAGCCACCGGTTTTCCCATTGCCTTCATCTCAGCCAAATTGGCAACAGGCGTGACCCTTGATGAGATTCCATACTGGCGGGGTGGCACTTTGGACAAGTACACGCCGCACGGAGATTATGTAGTGGTGAAGTTCGCCCGGTGGGCCTTTGAGAAATTCCGTGACGCTGAAGATCGACTCGGAACGCAGATGCGAGCCGTAGGTGAGGTGATGAGCATCGGTAAAACCTACAAGGAAGCCTTCCAGAAGGCGATTCGCTCATTGGAGAACGGCCGCTTCGGCCTTGGTTTCGCCAAAGACTTCCATGAGAAACCGCTCGAGGAATTGATGAAACTGCTTAGGTATGCCACCAGTGAGCGGCAGTTCATCATGTACGAAGCACTCCGCAAAGGCGCTGGCATTCAGGAACTTTATCGGAGAACGTACATCAAGCCCTGGTTCATTCAACAGATGAAAGAGCTTGTAGAACTGGAAGAGGAGATTCTCTCATACAATGGCGCTAAGCTACCAGACGATCTACTCACTAAAGCGAAGAAGGACGGTTTCTCCGACAAGTATCTTGCCAAGTTGCTTGGAGTCAAGGAGAAGGAAATCCGCGAGCAGCGTTCGAAAGCGAGGATTCTGGAAGCTTGGGACTATGTTCCTGTGAGCGGTGTAGAAAACGCTCGGTACTACTACTCCACATACAATGGAACTGATCGAACTACGGTCAGCCAACGGCCCAAGGTGATGGTTCTCGGCGGCGGCCCCAATCGCATAGGCCAAGGAATCGAATTCGACTATT
>CAZGZF010000041.1:0-5395 GCA_964529995.1 uncultured Candidatus Bathyarchaeia archaeon | reverse complement strand
GCGACATGGATTGGATGGACCTAGACAGCAACTTGGAGGTAACGATCGGCCCATATGAGGTCTACGAGGATGGACTCTTCGGGTACAAGGCCGCCTTCGAGGCTTTCGTCACCGTGAACGATCCGGCTGAGAGCGCAAAACTCCGCAAATACGCGAGCCTCCTTCCCAACATGGAACTCAACCTCCCGATCCCTGACCAGTACAAGAACACTCGGAGGGGGACAGAGTCTCCGATACGCGTGGTAAATGAGCTTTACACCGGAGGAGACGCGAGGAAAGGAATCCAGATCTCAGCGTTCAACCTTCCAAACGACGAGAAGGTCCGGGAAGCAAAGGGAAGCAAGAAAGTCCTACTGAAAAACGTGATGGAGGCCAAGTTCAAGAGTTGCTTCCAACCGATAGCCCGTAGACTGATCTCCGAAAGTCAATTCGACCTTGTGACTTTTCGGGCGTACTTCAACGAAGTGCTCTTCCACGAGCTGTCGCACGGACTCGGTCCAGGAATCATAATCAAGCCTGACGGGGCGAGAAGCGAGGTGAGGATGGAACTCAAAGAGCTGTACTCCGCCATAGAGGAAGCCAAAGCCGACGCCGTAGGCGTCTGGAGCGTCCTACACATGATAGACATAGGCGAGATCGACCGGAAAGTGGAGGCTGAAGAACACGTCACCTATGTGGCCGGGCATTTCAGGGCGGCCAGGTTCGGTGTCCACGAAGCTCATGGCCTAGGAGTGGTTTCACAGTTCAACTTTCTAAGAGAACGAGAAGCGGTTCTCCTCGATTCCAGAGGGCGATTCGAAATCAGGCTGCAGCTCATGAGGGACGCTATTCAAGCCCTGGCCAATCAACTGTTGATGATAGAGGCAGAAGGAAGCTACGCAAGAGCAAAGCAGTTCCTCGACAGATACGGTAAGGTATCCCCTGAGATGGAAGAAGCCATCAGGAAGGTTGCCGATCTGCCGATCGACATAGAACCGGACTACCAAGTGCTCAGACTGATCAAGACCGGTTGACCTCTCATGAAAACCATGAGCCGTCAATGCCAGCAAGCTTTAAATTTGGACCGATATTCGAATATCGACGAGTTAGATGAGCAGGAGAAGAGCTAGTAGCCGAGAGAGGCGGTGGCTGTTTTTCCTGTAGCTAGCTCTGAGCTGGAGAAAGCAACGTAATGCCTAGAAGGTTGCCAGAGAGATCGAGACAGCAGGAGAGACGATCAAGGGACTACAGAAGGTACGGGAGACCGATACAGCTGGAACAGTTGGTGCGACCCGCCCCGATCAGGCAAGGAGAAGACTACGAAGTTCTCATAGAAGATGTCGGTAGCAAAGGCGACGGCGTCTGCAATATCAAGGGTTTCAAGGTCTACGTTAGAGGAGCGAAGGCCGGAGAAAGGGTCAAGGTCCGGATAACGGGTATAATGGGTGGCTTCGCAACGGCTAGCGTCATCGAGCAGAAGCTACAAGATACGCTCGAAGCAACGGAAACATGACTTTCCTAGGCATTGAGACTTGAAAGAGGTGAGAAAGATGAGTTTTGAAGGAAGGCGTAGAACATTCGCGAAACCGGTCGAAGAGGGCAAGGAGTACGAGGTTGACATCAAGGAGACAAGCAGACGAGGAGAAGGAATAGCAAGGATCGAAGGATTCGTCATCTTCGTCCCAAACAGCAAGCCTGGCGATCACGTGAAGGTCAAGATAACACGAGTAGCGAACCGGTTCGCCTCAGGCGAGGTAGTCACGTAGGAAACGCACAGGTGCCTAGGAAAGAACCGAATAACCGTCCCGCTTTTTATTGATCTCCCTTACATCCGACTGTTCCTTTCATCCTGCGCAGGAAGTTCTGACAGGTGAAACATTCGGCAAAGGATATAGTCTTAGCTTTCACGGGACAGTCAAGGGCCTCCTTCTTCATGCGGCTGAGAAGCTTCCCTCCGACTGCTCCTTTTAGGTCCTGAACAAACTCCTTTGGCACAGGTAACGCCTTCTCCAGAGGTCTGATCTGGATTGAATACTTCGCGTCTGATTGGTCGCCCATCGACTTGTTCGACCCTCCATCTGACATCGTCGCTTCGCTCTGGACTAATATGAATCCTGTCAGGATTTTTTGATAGTTCAATCGGCGTCGAAGGATGGTCTTGCTGTGTCCTTGTGCAATCGGGAGGCACAGTTCCACCCAAGAAGGTCCATTCGTGAGTGTTCCGTTCTCACCTGCGATCGTCCCAAACAGAAAATCTGAGAGTGACAAATGATAAAGTATCAAAAAGCTCGGGATGGGTGCGATTAGAATACCTCACGACGGGGCTCGATATGTGGTTTCCTCAGCATTGATTGTGTCTAGCACGAACTCATTTTGGCACTAGCGTGTGGCTGACCGCAGGTGCAGTCGTCTCTCCCGTGCTGCTACTGGGGTTGAGCCTTCCCGCAGACGGGACAATAGGTTGCCTCCTTCAAGATCTCTGCCCCGCATGCTATGCAGAACTTCTTCCCTGAAATTTCTCGTGTCGACACGCCTGGAGTCACAGCTTCCACGTACAGAAGGGCGGCAGATCTTGAGGAAAAAACACCGAATATTGGCGATACTATCATTGAGATTATCCATCCCACGATGGGTATACTCCCAAGAGAGGCAACGACGGCTCCAAATACGAAGATCACTATGAGCCACAGGATGTACTGCCCCCAACCCACCTTCCTGATAACGCTGAAGATCTCTCCGAAGGCAAAGGCTTTGCCGAAACTGCCTGCCTTCACCATGTGAACGATACCCATCGCCGTGATCACAGCTATGACAAATGCGAGGATCACCCCAGCAGCCAAGACTATGGCGCCCAGTCCCCCTCCGACCAATCGGAGGGGCATTCCAAACGACCGGGAAAAGACTCCTCCAAACAGCGACACAGCCCCAACAATGATCAATATCAAGGGGAGCAACATGTACAGCACTAATGCCACTGCAATCTTCAGTCCGTCGACCCAAAGATTTCCATAGTTCTCAAGCTTCGGCGGTGACTCAGAGCTAGGGGTTTCCCTGAAGATCTTGGCCATGTACCCTAGAATCACTAGGTCTACTATCGGTATGATGTTCAGAACGATCAATATGGCAAGCTTGCCAGAATCGGCAAACAGCTTTCTGACATAGTTCATCGATAGGCTGATGTTGTCGCCCAAATCCAATGCAATCATCTGTCCACCGACTCTAACTTCGCTATAAAAACAATTGCCTTCAGCAACCGCAGAAGCAGCATTCATGTTCATTTTTGTGGGCAGACTGCGGCCATTTCTAGCTTCAAAAGAATGCTGTGGGTCCCAGCGGCGGCACCAATTCTACACATGTTTTCTTACAAAATCTGTAAGTTTCATGTCATGTTGACATGCGATTTTGTGAGCCATGCGGACTATCAGTCGACGCAACTTGTCACCCATCGTTCTGTTCACGATAGCCATGGCACTACTCCTTCCCTATCTAGACGTGCGGGGAGGCGTCGCAAGCGAAGAAGAGCTTCTTCTCAGCCTGATCAACCAGGAACGGAATTCCAGAGGGATTTCTGCGCTGAACCCCCACCCAGTGCTTCAACTGGTGGCGAGGAACTACAGCAGGGAGATGATTGAACATGGCTTCTTCAGTCATACCTCAGCCGTCGACGGCTCCAAGCCACAAGACAGGGTGAACCGCTCAGGTTACTACGACGGCTACGACGGTCAAATGGTGGTTCGGGAGAATCTTGCGCTTATCTCTGGCCCGGCCAAAGGGTCAGCCGCTCATCAGAATTTCATGAGCAGCGAGGGACATCGGCAGAATCTACTTGCATCCGATGTCAATGAGGTCGGCATCGGAATCACGGAAGGAATGTACGGAGGCGTCTATGCATCCATATACGTCGAACTCTTCGCTTATCACGCACGCGACCAACCGGTCACACTATCGGCCAGTGTCAACCCGAGCACCGTGACGGTCAAACCGGGAGAGGTAGCGGCTTTCAAAATACTCGTCGAGTCGAACGTTCCCGCTTATGTGTCCATTCGCTTGGTGAACATAGCACCCACCTTCGTCTGGAGGATAGATAGATCCTCAGGGCAGACTCCTCTAGATGCGATATTGACCATACAGACGGCACTCACCCAGGTCGGCACCCATACGTTCGGAATTGTCGCAACCTGCACCAACCAGGCCAAGACACTGTGGGCTACACTCATTGTGTCTCAGCCCGCTCAACCGACAACGTCGGGGACCACTTCCATCTCGACATCAGCCGAGAGTCCAACGGCAATCACCACAGGGTTCACTCAATCATCGACGACCATCAGCATGACAACAAACACGTCGAGAAGCCTGTCCACAAGTCTGACCTCATCCTCGATTGGACAAACAAGCTCTTCGATCGCGACAACCAGCCCGCGAACGACCACGGCCACACTGCAAACAATGACTATTTCAACCTCTCAGGCAACCCAAACGGTGAGTACCACCACGACTGTCACTACATCATCCTCGACCAGTCATCCTACGGAGACGCGAACTGGCTTCTCAACAATGCCTCTTCCTGCTATGCGCTGCGTAATAGCAACGGCTGCCTTCGGTTCGGAGCTACAACCTGAGATCCAATTCCTCAGAGGCTTCCGTGATGAGAAAGTAATGTCAACCTACGGCGGACGGATGTTCGTGGCCGTCTTCAACGTCGCCTACTACGCAGTCAGTCCTCCCTTGGCCAAATGCGTCGCCGAGCATCCGTCGGCCGGGTCAATTGTAAGAATACTGATCTATCCTTTGATAACCATGTTACGTGTGACTGCCCCAATATTCGATTTCTTCGGCTTCGACCGGGAAATTTCAATCTTGTTGTGCGGCTTACTTGCGTCATCGCTAATAGGCATGTCTTATGCGCTTCTTCCCGCGATTCTAGTGCTCCATATTCGAACATCGCGATCTCACATTCTGATTTCCGCTATTCCTCGGCGCGAATGATCCGTCTTGCTTGAGCCCGCCGTTTCGGGAAGTATGCACCCAATGGCACTAGATGCAGAGATGACTTCAGGGAGAGCTCGCGTCTTCCACAGTGAAAGGTGTGCGCTACTATCTCCCTGAGGTGTTATGGTTACGATGGAGTCGAGAGAGGCTCTATAGAAATGGCCCGCTCTGATTCGAACGTCATATGCTTGTGAGTGAAAGCTTATCCCCGAGGCCGCTGATCTTTGCTTTCCAAAGGCGCGACATCCTCGTTGAGAATCAGGGGATACGAGTTCAGTGTCTCAGAGTTTGCGGGCTCATTAGGCGATTTCGGACCCTTGAATCCTTTCCTGATAGGGTACGTGGCAATCCTCGGCGTCGACCCTGTCGGTCTCTTCCTTATGATGGGGATAGTGAACATACTCATTGGCGTAGTCTACAACGTGCC
>CAZGZF010000040.1:0-5498 GCA_964529995.1 uncultured Candidatus Bathyarchaeia archaeon | reverse complement strand
TTGGCTCACAGGATTTCAGATCTGTAAGCGAGGTTCTCAGAAGACACGGCGGATTCTGGTCGTCCATGAATAGAGTTTTCATAATTCGAAAGGCCAGAAGATAACGGTATGAATAGTCAAGGCGTGGGGCAACGCCACGGGCTATTATCCAGGTAGCTCGTTTAGAAATCGGTCTAGATCCTCCCCGACATGTTCTCCGTCATATCCCCCTTCCAGTACGCCGAATGTGTGCCTTCCCAGAGCCTGAACTTTCTTTCCGATCTCTCGGAAGCAATTCGAACTCAAGCCCAACGAAGCTAAATCTCCATTGTGACAGTCGAAGCCCGCTGAGACGGCAACTACCTCCACTTCTTTCATATCGACGTGATTCAGCGCCTTGTCCAGAGTCCTAAGGTACAACTCGTCTCCCGGAGGTGTGAAGAAAGGGAAGTTCAGGCAGTTTCCCTCTGATTCATAGCCTGTGCCCGGATAGATGCCGACTCTGTGTAGGGATATGACTTTGACGTTAGGGTCTCCTTGGAAGATCTCCTCGGTTCCATTACCATGGTGCCCATCAATGTCCAAGATCAGTGTCGGCTTGTTGAGGCACTTGACTGCAACTGCTATGTTGTTGAGATAGCAAAAACCCAATGTGGGAGCGCCCAAGGCCCTTCCGTTTCTTCCGGCATGGTGGCCAGGAGGCCTCATCAAAGAAAAGGCTGGCTCCCTTGCTGCAACGATCGCTCCCCCAGCGCTGAGACTTGCGTACTCGTAAATATCGCTGCCACCTGGAGTGTCTCCATCGAAGAAGCCTCCCCTCTTCACTCTTTCAATCCACGCCTTGCTGTGAGCTCTGAGGAGGTCGTCCTGAGATGCGTGCTCAGGCTCAAGAAACTCGTAGCCTCTACTCTTGAGAATCTCGTAGGCCCTTCTGACTCTCTCCGGATCTTCGACATGCCCGAAGTACGAGTAATCCAGACATCTCTCTGAGAAAACGACTCTCTTCATGAATAGAAGTAGACAATTGGAGAATAAATCACTTCTATCATCAAAGCAGCACTTGCCTGCACGAGTCTTGTTGCGCTCACTCCCTCTCTTGGGCAGGTGCACGTTCAGGCAATTGAGAGTACCTTCCATCCGCCGTCCTGTAGACAGCCAGTCTGCCCAATGTCTCCCAGCTGGTACCTGAAGGATGTCGAACCTGAACTGTGAGCACTTCGGCTGTAGGATCGGTCTTCCCAGGCCAGATTGTCAAGCCCAAGAAGTCTCCATTGGGTAGTCTGGCTGAAAAGCGGGCCTTGGGCAGGGACTTGCCTGACAAACTCTAATCCACCAAATGTAGAGGTATGATCGTCCTTGTGTAATAAATGAACGGTTCCACTTACCCAGGTAGGAATCCAACTTTGCTGGGCTGCGCCTTCTGATAGGAAACTTCGGTCTTGTAATCCGTGGCAAGCGGCGATGGCATGAGGATTGTGGCACACTCTTGGGCCCTGCAATGGGCTCGCCTCCTAGCAGCGGATTACCGTTAGTCATATTACCTGTCTTTGTTCAAGATTGGCCGAGGGATTAGTCATGAAGACTGAGAGAATACTATACTTTGACTCTCCTGGCAAAGAGAACACAGAGGAGACCATGAAAGCCGCGCTCGAAAGAGCACGGGGGTTGAACGTCAAAGACATTGTTGTTGCCTCAACTACGGGGGCCACAGGGGTAAGGGCTTGTGAGATTTTCAGAGGCTTCAATGTGGTAGTTGTCACGCATCATGTGGGGTTCCGTGAGCCTGGCGTCCCTCAACTCTTGAAGCCCAATGAGGAGAAGATCCGATCCTTAGGGGGCAGGATCTTCACAGGTATCCACGGCCTCTCAGGAGTGGAACGGGCGATAAGGATGAAGTGGAACACGGTTCAACCTGTGGAAATGATTGCTGACGCCTTCAGGCTCTTCGGCGAGGGTGCAAAGGTCTGTGTCGAAATAGCCATAATGGCAGCTGACGCTGGCTTGATACCGGTCGACAGGGACATCATCGTTATTGCAGGGTCAGGATCAGGAGCCGATACCGCGTTCGTTGTGAATCCAGTACACGCTAACAACCTGTTCAAGATGACGGTGCGCGAGATAATCTGCAAACCCAGAACCAGAGCCTAGCGAGGTTAAGTCCTAGATCAGAAGTTTCCGAGCCAACCTTGGTCTCTTCCCTCTTCGTCCAGTATGGAGACAAAGGAGATAACTCTGCTTTTCACTTGACCGGCAGAGTAGATATTCCTACAACGAAGAGTGAACTTGCGATTGCATCTCTCACACAAGAGCAGATATGAGACGGTGTCTTCGTCCTTCCCAATGTTCCTAACTGATCGTTCCAGCAGTTTCAGAGAAGATGGATCATCATTCAGGCAGTATTGACATTGCTTCAGCTTGACCTGTTCTACGCCTCTTGTGCCAAGCGGGACCATCACAAACTCGGGGAGTTCGTCTAGTGACGCTTGAGCCGGTTCCTGGCTTCCCGTTGGCTCAACCTCCAGATGAGCTTGGCTAAAGAAGCAGTTTTCCGATAGAGATCAAATCGCGCAAGCTGATTATGCCCACAAGCCGCTGCTTCTCGATTACCGGCAGATGCCTGACTCGGTGCGTTCTCATCAGAACGAATGCTTCTGTGATGGTGGTCATTGGCTCACATGTAACCGCAGGTCTGCTCATGCCATCAAGAACCCTAGAAGTTCTCGAATCATAGCCTTTCGCTGCTATTCTCAGGAAGTCCCGTTCAGTGAGTATCCCGACGACTCGTTCTCGATCGATCACGACGAGGCTGCCAATGTTCTTCTCCTCCATGATTTTGGCTGCCTCTGCAAGTGTTCTGTCAGGCGACGTTGTGACTACGTTCGTAATCATTATCTCTCTGACATGGTTTAGCATTTGAGGAAACAATCAAATCGCTCCTCGAACTGTCTTGGTAGGTTCCGCCTCACTCAATCTGTGTTTGCAAACGGTATTAAATTCTTATGTGTGAATCAGGCGACGTGCAAACAAGTATTGATTCCTGCCATGTTGCTTGACGGGGGCATCCTGTCCAAGCTTATTGGGAGGGGGCTGGGTCTGGCCCGTGCGAGACGCGTCGAGAGGAAACGCGACAGGTCGATTGTTATGAGACAATTTTTGGATGCCTGAGGAGAGGTACATGATTGACCTTGCGAGCCCGACGTTGGCAATCACATCTAGCGTATTCACAGTACTCTCTCCCTGCAGCTTCTTCCTCCTTCCGTACATTGGCTCGTTGCCACCTGTGGCAGGGATCAGAGTTTCAGGGGCCTTTCATAGGATTTGGGCTCCATCGGATCCACAAATATCTTTGGACCTACTAGAGAGAGTATGCAGATCTTTTCCGTCTCGTTTGCCTCAGCTCATCGCTCTTGAGTCAGACTGCGCCAGCTCAGGGTAAGACCTTTCGAAAGGCTTTAATATAATCTGACGATTTCTTCATATGAGAGAAACCTCAAATGAAGCGGGGACTAAACACAACATGCAATCTGTTCTTCTCAACATTATCAAACCCCACGCGACTAGCGATAGTGGAGCTTCTGCGCAAAGGGCCAAGGAACGTGACCGATATTTCTAAGGCGCTAGCGCAGGATCAGACTATGATCTCTCACAACCTTCGCCCGCTTGTCAGATGCAGGTTCGTGTTCGCTGAGAGAAAGTGGAAAGAGAAAGTTTACTCACTTAACAAGGAAAGCATGGAACCTCTCTTCAGCCTCAT
The DNA here is from genome assembly GCA_964529995.1 of uncultured Candidatus Bathyarchaeia archaeon. Lineage (GTDB taxonomy): Archaea > Thermoproteota > Bathyarchaeia > 40CM-2-53-6 > JALHTG01 > JALHTG01. The sequence goes on along the minus strand of CAZGZF010000040.1, from coordinate 1,765 downwards.
TGTCAACCATGCTCGGAAGCATTGTCCAAGAAGAGGGAGATGCTTGGAGGCCTGACGAATGCGAAGAAGCATAGTGAAGATCGACGAAGATCTTTGCGACGGGTGTGGCAAATGCGTCGTTCCATGCGCGGAAGGAGCAATAGCAATCGTTGATGGCAAGGCGAGGGTTCAAAGAGAAGAACTCTGCGATGGGCTGGGATACTGCATCGGGATATGCCCTACCGGCGCCTTGTCGATTGAAGAAAGGGAGGCAGTTGCCTTCGATGAGAAAGCGGCCCGTGAGCAACACCCAGTCAGCCGGAGAATCGTGGTCTCATGCCACAAATGCAAAGTCACCGAGGACGAGAGAGCGCTCTTCCCTGTCAGGATCCAAGGCAGAAGTGAATGGGTCTGCGCAAAATGCATACCTCAACTGATTCATGGTTAGAGGACGATGTGAATGAACAGCTATCTTGCGTGCCCTGGGATAAACAAGTTTGTCAGACCGACACCTGAGCATCTCACCTGTCCAAAGTGCTTCACCCACGTTGAGATCTGGAGCGACGAACAGGAAGCGAAATGCGACAAGTGCGGGGCCACAGTTTCAAGAGCGATCACATCTTGCCTCGACTACTGTGAGTATGCAGACAAGTGCAAGAAAATAATCGAGGAAAGAAGAGTTGGGAGATGACAAATCGATGGATGAGACTTCGATTGGCAAGGAAGAGCTGAAGAAGATTCTACGGGAGTTCAAATCTGAGTCTGATGTCGTCAAGCTGGAGCAGAGGGCCCGATACGCCCTGAAGCAGGTTGACCGAAGAACTCTCTCTATTGCCGAGCAGGAACTACTGGAAGAGGGCTTCTCGCAAGAAGATCTAAGAAAGTTGTGCGATATCCATCTTCAACTCCTAGGCGAGAACCTGGAGAATCAAGGCGAGGTCGAATCCAGTCTCTTCCGCGCGACCAAAGAATATCCTCTAGGACTGTTTTGCAAGTCTCGGCCGTAGTAGAAAGTATGTTACCGCCGAACCCAATAGAACACAAAACACCGCCGTCAGAACTCCCCCAAGTAGCCACAGAACTTCTTGTGGCAAGGTCCTTCCTGTGACTGTGACGGATGTCTGGGCCTCAACCTCAAGCTTCTCACCGTTCCACCACGAGCTCGCCCTCACGACATAGCTGCCCTCATTTTCGGGTCTCCACAGAGCCACTTGACGCAGGTCACCATTTGTTGTCCATTGCCATGTTCTTATGCGGGCTCCCTTCGAGTCAACGACCTCTAGCCTAACTTCGTGGAAATGCACAATCGTTATCTCAACACATCCTGGCAGCAGATGAACGAAATCGATGTCTATTGTCAAAGTCATTCCGATCTGGCATGCATTTACGTCCGTTCGGACTGATATTCTGCGGCAAGGCTCGGGTCGCGGAACGATCTGAAAGTCGAAATCCAGATCGACCAGCGATCCTGAGTATTTGACGGCAGTGAACCAAGTCTGACCAGCGAAGAGCTTCTTCATTTGAGTATCTATGCTGTCCAAATCTTGAGATGAAACTTGAAACTGAACTGCTTCGTCAGAGGGGGCATATCGGCCCAGACGCATCTTCGGAGGAATGTCGGTCTCCTTGACAGGGCCTGAGGTTATCAAGTAGAGAATCACTTCAGTCTGCCCCTTCGCGACCGAGGACACTTTCAATGGATAGTATAGGCTTGAGCTTTGAAACTGGTACGTCAGCGGCTCAAGGCTTCTTGCAGCGGGGTAGAGGTCGACAAGGTCAAACACCC
>CAZGZF010000039.1:0-5607 GCA_964529995.1 uncultured Candidatus Bathyarchaeia archaeon | reverse complement strand
AAGCTGCAAAGATACTTGATGAGGCGAAGGCTCAGGCAGAGAAGATCAAGAGAGAGGCTGAAGAAAAGGCTCAGAAGGCCTTCACTGAAGCTTACGAACGGGCCATCTCCGAGGCGGAGCGAGAAGCCGCTGAGCTGAAGAAGACTGCAAAGGACAACGCGGAGCGCGAGGCAAAGACCATACTGCAAGAGGCTGAGAAGGAGATAAAGCAGATTCAAGAGGAAGCAAAGAAAAATCTTGAAGCAGCAGCGCAAGTTGTATTAAAGGATATGTTATCAGGCTCGTGAGACAGTGGAATCAGAAGCGCAGAAAATCACCGACCAGATTCTGACAGACGCAAAAGAGGATGCAAAATCCATCATCATCGACGCTCGCAAAGAAGCGGAGATGATGCAGGAAAGACAGGGTGAACTAGGCCGTCAGAAGGCAGCTGAACGAGTTTCATCAATCGTAGGTAAGGCAAGAAATGAGTCCGACATCACCCGAGGAATGGTCTTTACTGATATCAGGAGAAAGGCTGGATGGATGATCTTGTCTGAGAAGGAACGACTGATAACAAATGTCCTAGACGAGGCGAAATCTCGACTGACCGCTCTGGCAAAGACAGAGAAGTACATGCCCGAATTGGAAAGAATGATCCTAGACGCAGGGATTGCCCTTGGTGGTGGAGAGCTTCAGGTCCTCTTGAACGAGCGCGACTCAGCCCTGCCATTGAAGCTCAATGCCATATCGAAAGCGGTTTCTGAAAAGACTGGTAACAGGACGGAGCTTAAACTCTCCAAGGAGAGAACTAAGGCTTCTGGCGGCGTCGTTGTCAAATCGACTGATGGTAAGGTTATCTTGGATAACACGTTCGAAGCCATGCTCAAACGGCGCGAAAGAGAATTATGCCTCAAGATTGCAAGAATTCTCTTCAAGTAATAGGTTGAGACCGTACGCCATGAAAGTTGATCTGTCCCAGGCGTTGTAGAGCATCACGTGTATGACGCTTCCGTCCGCAGCTGGTGGAGCGCTTCATCCAATGCTTGAAAGATCGAACCGAAGGCTTCGACGGCTACTTCCCATACCCCGCCGAGCGCTGCCGTTTTGAACATGTGAAGGCTTGACTCTACTTCTAGACGCTTTTCCTGAATGTCTTCAAACGCCGAGAAGCCTTCAGACAGTCAACGATCCTAGAACTCAGCTAAACCATGAGGATCCAAAAGATCCACTTCAAGTTGATAGCGCCTTAGACACAGGTTCATAGGCGGGATGAGTATGGCAATCCTAATATATGGAATTGCCATACAATATGACTATGGGCGACGAACGTCATCACACCACTTTGGTCGTAGAGAAGCGTGACGGAGCTAGAGCTGAGTTTCGAATGAACAGATATACGAATGTTGCCGACTTGGCATTGAAGGCTGTGGAGCAGGCAGTCGAGGCTGCGGCATCACGACTTGGACTTCACTTTCATACGAATCCCAGATCCGCTCATCTTGAACGAGGCAGGTGGCTGAAACAGAATCTTTCAGAGGTAGCTACGGATTTCGATATGCTGTGGAGCGCTTGCGGAGATCTCGGGTATGATGGTCTTGATGGTAAGAGAGCTCGAGAAGCTCTTCAGTCGATGGAGAAGATCTTGAATGCAATCGAGGCGAAGACTGGAGTCAGATTTGGAAAGCATCGTTGACTCCATCGCGCCGGTCGAAGGGGTTGTGGCGGTCGTCCTGTTCGGAAGCCGAGCAAGAGAAGAATACGATGAATACTCAGACTACGACTTGCTTGTGCTTTTCAGAGATGATGAAGCATTGTGGAGTAACAGGAGGGAGATCTTCGAACGTATTGGCAAGACCGGATTATTCGTTCAGGTTCTCACGAGGAGCCTTATGGAATTCGATCGGCTGACTGAGCCGTCTTTTAAGGATTCGATCCTGCGCCAAGGAAGACTTCTGTATTCTCGTTACCCGATCACATTCAACCCCTTTTTTGTTACGTACAAGCCCATGGTTCTAGTAACATTTACGATGAGAAGGCTAGAACAGCGTCTGAAACTGAGCTTCAACTACGCACTATATGGAAGGCGCGGACGACGGACGGGAGCAGCTGGTTTGCTGAGCAAAGTCGGAGGCTTCAGATTGGGTCGCGGCGTTGTAGCGATCCCAGAAGAAGAGTCTGGGAAGCTCCGAGCACTATTGAAGGAGTATCACGTACCATACGTAACTAGGAGGGTCCTACTTCTTGAGGAGAACAAGTATAGGAACCGCGAGAGAGAACCATTCAAGGCATCCTGAGAAAAGTCGACGCACCTGCTTCCATGGGAGAGTTCGATCGTTTGAAGCGATGCTTGAACAGCATGAAAGAGAGTTGCGACTAGAGATCGCAAGAGTTCTCTTCAAGTAAGACCTTGGTTTGCTAACCTGTACGGCCCCTAAGATCTCTTTTGCCCGAGATTGATGCGTTACAGAAACGCCTGTCCTTGCTAGAAGAAGAAGTGCGTCTTGAACTAGCAGCAGAATGATGGCAGAAGAAGCTTCACTTCGATCGGGGTCGCATCGTCGGATCTTGTGCATTTGGAGAGAATAATCATCATCTATGAATGTGAAAAGAGGATTCTATTTGAGGATCATCTGAGTTCGATCTGTGCCAGCGGATTCATACTGTGATGTGAGTTCAATCGACTTGGTGGGGCAAACGTCTTCGCATTGGGCGCAGTGAGTGCATCTGTCAAGATAAAACATCGGGCGCTTTCCCTTCTCATCATCTGTCATCTCAATCACCTCTGCTGGGCAGACCCTGAAGCACATCGAACATCCGATGCACCTGTCTCTATAGAAGGCGATCTTACCTCTGAAGTCGCTGGGTATGTGAACCTTCTCTTTGTCCTTGAATGGATACCTAAGTGTGAAGGGCTTCTTGAATATGTGCTTGAACAGTTCTCTCTGCATTGCCATTATCTATCGCCTCGCCTTAGCGTATTTCTTGAGCTGATTCCAAGTCCACACCCATTCTCTGTCTTTGGATGGCTCAATGAACCTAGCTGTCCTGTCCATACAGCACATGCACGGATCGATTCCGGCTAAGACAATGGGAATATCTGCCACTCGAACCCTGTAATCCCCCTTTGGGGTCAGCATCTCAACGAGCGCTGCAAGATTTCCAAGAGTGGGCGCGCGAACCTTGTATCGCGCAGGCCTATCAGTTCCGTCTGATCTGACATAGTGAATGTCCTCGCCTCGGGGAGCTTCAACCCTGCTGACGGATTCCCCTCGGGGAGGCGTATTGGGCAGCCTAATTCGAACGGGACCGCTCGGTATGTGGTCAAGGCAGTAGCGAACTTGTCGAATCGCCTCTATAGTTTCATATACTCTTACAACAACTCGACCGAAAAGGTCGCACGTGTCGGATGTTATCACCTCGAACGGGACTTCGTCATGGGCTGCGTATGCGTCCTCAGCTCTAACATCAGACTTGACTCCTGAAGCGCGCAATGTCGGGCCCACTGCACAGTGCTTGATCGCCTCTTCCCGCGTTAGAATCCCTATCCCCTTCACTCTGGAGAGAACGGTTGACTCCCTGGACACTACTTTCTCGTAGTACTTCGTTCTTTCTTCCAGGAGGTCAAGACCTTTCCTCAATTTTGTCACCAGCTCTGGGCTGATGTCGCGCGTTACTCCTCCTATGGTCATGAGTGCGGTTGACACGCGGTTCCCTGTCATGTCTTCGATCAGATCCATGACGACTTCACGATCTCTCCAGACATACATCAAGAGAGTGTCGAATCCTATTTCGTGACCGGCGATGCCGATCCAGAGGAGGTGGCTGTGAATCCTATTCAGTTCCTCGATTATCGTTCGAATGAACTCCGCCCGTCTGGGAATCTCCCGCCCGTAAAGGTACTCGACGTTCTGTGTGTAGCAGATTGTGTGTGCGACATTGCAGATCCCGCAGATGCGTTCGATAAGCGGAATATTCTGTATGTACGTTCGAGACTCCGCGGCCTTCTCTATCCCTCTGTGGGCGTACCCTATCCTTACCTCGGTGCGGACAACGTCATCTCCGTCAACCCAGAAGGTGAAGCTCTCCGGCTCTTTTAGGGCGGGATGCTGCGGACCAACAATCACGCTGAACTCAGGCATATCGATCACGCCTATCTGATTGGTTCAGGTCGCACAACCTTGTACTCTTTTCTTAAGGGATACACGTCGCCAGGCCAATCGTCCGAGAGTACTAGTCTCGCCAGATTCGGATGTCCCTTGAACTTCACTCCCAAGAGGTCGTGAACCTCTCTTTCGTACATGACAGCACCGGGAAACACATCCGTTAAAGTCTCAATCTCGGCAAATGTCTTTGGAATAGCTGCCTTGAATGTGATCTTCACGCCAGCACATGAAAGGTGGGGCATCACGTCTATAGTTTGACCGGAGTCCGCTCCTGTGATTGTCGATACATGGGTTATTCCGTATTTCTCCGCCACTTCTCGAATGGACTCTTTGTAATCCTGAGCCCTCACTGTGACGAAGATACTTCTCAACCTCTGCACCTTAGCATCTAGGACTCGGTCGCCCAGTAGTTCTCTGATTTCTGATACGAGCTTCTCCTCTTTATTGAGACTCACGTCTAGCTCCCTCGAATCTTGCCGACTAGTGTAGCCACTCCATGGATTACGTTCTCAGGTTTCGGAGGGCATCCGTAGATGTATGCTGCGACAGGAATCACCGAATCAAGTCCCGGGTAGGAGTTGTAGCACCCTCTGAAGACACCGCCACTTACACAGCAGTTACCCACGGCCACTGCAAACTTTGGCTCAGGCATCTGCTCCCATATGCGCATTATGCGATCCCTCGTTTGCCTAGTGACCGTTCCTGTAACAACCAAGACATCGGCGTGTCGCGGGCTCCCCTTAAGCAACGCACCGAATCTTTCCAGATCGAATCTTGGTGTCAGGGCTGCTACAACCTCTATGTCGCACGCGTTACATCCAGCAGTGTTGAAGTGAATGAGCCATGGGCTGCTTGCTCGTGCCCAGCTTAGGAGCCCCAAGATCTCACCGATGACGCAGACGATTGGGTGTCTTCAAACCTTAAAGTTTTCGAAGGAAAGGCGTGGTCAACCAAAATTGCATCAAGCAGGCCAGTCTCAGAGAAGTCGAACAGGGATATCTCCTAACAAGAGAAGAGCAGAGGAAGTCTTAAGTAACAAACGTCCGAACCGATACAGAAGCGTTCGGTCTTGGAGTTCGGAGCCGGAGTGCAAGATATCGTAACCTCGGTTCCCTTTGGGTTCGTTGTGGCAGTGCTGCTAGGTTTATGCCTATACTGGCTGGGAGGCAAGATTTCGGCCAAAGGGAAACCGTCCGACGGGAAACTTGCTTCCTATGCCTGCGGTGAAGAGCTTCCAGCCGAGAAGGTACAAGTCAATCTTCAAACGTTCTTTGTGTACGCCGTTTACTTCGTCATCTTCGATATCCTTGCATTCATGTTGGCCACTTCGCTTACCAGCCCAGGAATACTGCCAGCAGCCTACGCTCTGATCATGCTCCTTGCAGTCGCCCTCTTACTGCCGCTCATCAGAAGATGAATAGCAATGGGGAATGTAAAGCAGACTCGAAGACTGGGCCACCTA
>CAZGZF010000038.1:0-5639 GCA_964529995.1 uncultured Candidatus Bathyarchaeia archaeon | reverse complement strand
TCCTCTGCGTCTGCATCGTTATGCCCACCTTCGTCGCGATCTTGGAGACGCATCTGATAGGGTCCTCAACTGGCATCCGCATCTCAAGTTCACGTAGAAGTAGCCTGTAACACCTTGCCACGTCCTTCTTCCTGATTCTGCTAGCGGCTGCTACTTCTTTCAATGTTCGAGGCGTCTCAGAAGATCTGCAAGCTGCGTATAAAGCGGCAGCCGCTATGGCGACGATCGATCTTCCTCGCACAAGCCCGCTATCAAGTGCTTTCCGGTAAATTATCGCAGCTCTCTCCTTGACAGGTGCAGGAATATGTAGTCTATCAGTAAGCCGATCCAGTTCCGCCATAGCTTGAGCTAGGTTTCTGTCTATTGAGGAGTGAACTCTCGTTCTGATCTGCCACTTTCTAAGCCTCAGCATCTCAAGCCTTGTAGCAAGAGGAAGCTGTCTCCCGTAAGCGTCTCTGTTCACGCGATCTATGACTGTTGAAAGTCCCTTATCGTGAATTGAATATGAAATCGGAATCCCTACGCGGCCTCTCTCTTCCTTCTCTTCCTTTGTGAAAGCTCTCCATTCAGGTCCGCGATCCATCGCGTGTTCGCTCAGAACGAGGCCGCAATCTTGGCATATGACCTCGCCAAGGTCGTAATCCTCAACAAGGTTGTCACTGCCACACTCAGGGCAGTTTGTGACCCTCTCCGACCTCTTCCCGGCTGACGCCATTTTCCTATCCTTCTATTCAATGGAGCAATCTAAGCCATCATCAAACGACAAATTATCCGAAATCCTAAAGAATCGGAAGCGTTCGTCTGGCCCAGAGTCAGAAGAACCTGTCGTCGCCCCTATATAAGCCTTCCGGTCGCTGAACAAGCGCAAAAAACTGTCGCGGCTCGTTGTTTTCAACTGCATCAATTAAATAGGCGAGCGCAAGCAGGGTAAACCCTTAAAGCGGCTCAATATCATCAGTTAGTGGTTTGGGGCGCATAAGCCAGGCCAAGTAGCCCGGTCGTCTAGGCGGTCAAAGTGGGCTTGAGACACGACCAAGGATAGCGGGCTCTGGATCCTCCTTGGAAAGGAGAAGATACCCGCCGACGGGAGTTCGAATGGTCTTTCCGAAAGTCTCCCCCGGGCTACCACAAGGACTTGAGCCTAACGCTTTCTGACCGTGACAATTCCCGATGGAGAATCGATAGTGACGTAGTCGCCATTCCCAATAGTCTTGGTTGGATCCCTTTCTAACCTGTCAACTAAAGGGATACCGGCAAGCACACATCCGGCCGCTATTATAGGCTCTGTCTCCATATTTATGATGGCAGCCGGCGCTACTCCGTTCTTTGCCATAGAATAGATAGTGTACGACCCAACAGTACTTCCCTTCCCACTGGGAAACACGAAGACTCTTCCTCTCAACGACATTCCCTTAAGCTCGTGATTCTTCTCGATCACCTTTCCGGTCACCGGATCAACTCCACCAAGAAAGGATACAGGCTGGCTTGTAACAAGCGCCCTTCCCGCAGCTCTCCCAGCGACTACGAATCGTCCCTTTATTCTAACTTCTCCCGATCGCAAATTCCACACACTCTTCAAACGGCGCTAACGATGCTTGGACTTTAGATAGGGAAGGCAAATAGTGCGCCGCCTTGCACGAATTCGTCAGAATCTGCTCTACGCCAATCTTCTCAAGTGGAGAGACCACCATACATGTGTCTCTAACAACCACGCCTCCAGCCGCCTCAATCGCAGATATGTATCCAAGCTTTTCGGCTTCCTTGCATGTCTTCCTAGAAGTGAAGCACCAAAGTCCTCTCCTCAGCCTCCTTCCATATACCAGTCTCGCCACAGTGCGAAGCTCTTCCAGACTACAATGCGGGCAACCAAGACAGACATGCCTTGGGTTTTGGGCGGATGTCAACTCCTCTTTCACCGAGCGCAACTCGGACTTGCCTACCGAAATTGTCTCGAGGAAATGAAGGTCGCTTCCTTTGATGAGGCGACTCTCAGCAGTTAAGTCGTGAATGTGATAAAGCGCAACGGACCCCGAGGTCGCCATACTTGCACCCAGAGTTTTCAAGTGGTCCAAATTTCTTCTCATACAAGTTCCTTTGATGAAAGGCACGCAACGACCAAGTTTCCTCCCAAGGGCATATCCAAGCAAACCAAAGTCAAGGTCAGTGCGAAGTTCACTCTGAACTTGAACTACGTGCGACGGTTTTCTGTTCTCATCAAGATGAAGCCCATAAAGTGGAGTTCTGCCCGTTATAGAACTTGCGAGAGCAGTTGGACCTCCTTCCCTATTGGTTCTTGCCCCTAACACGGAATTCGCGAAACATATCGCCGATGACTCGGCCCATGCGACGCTCTCGCCAAACCTAGGTCTGTTGCCTACGAAATAGGGAATACACGTGCACGTAATATTCATTCTCATCCTCCTGAACGCCGAAATGATTCTCAGCTGTTTACGTGCGAAATCGCTGGGGACTCTCAATCGACGCCATCCTGTTAAGTCCATTCCGGCTGGGTTTAGGGTTGTCTCTACCGCTGCTTTAGCGCCTTTCCTGCAGAAGTCTTCAAGGAACTCTAGGCCGGCCTCACCGATCGTCTTATACGATACTCCGGATACCTGCGCGCTTTTCACCTTGATCATTCTTTTCGCGTCAAAGATATCGCCGATTGCCAAAAGCAGTTTCATGGCTAAGGCTTTGGCCTCGCCATAATGTCCTTGGAGCATTCTTTCCTCTTGTCTTGTCAGGAACAAACCTGTTCAGCTGCGATCCTTACGTCTACACGCTAGGAATGGTTGCTTTCAAGAACTTCTCTTTCGGTTTCAGAAGGCTTCGTGTAGCGTCTATGCCGACCTTCGTCGTCAGTGCTAGCTCTTGATTCGAGGACGGGTCGAGTGTTGAGCCTCTAACATTTGGTATGACAATCAAGTCCTTGTCACCTTGAAACCTCGTCGCGATTGCCCACTCAACCTCTTGCGGCTTCTCTATATCTATATCGCTGTCCACTACGACTGCGTGTTTCAGCGAGGGGTGAGAGGCGAAGGCAGCCAGTAAAGCGTTCTTGCCATCACCTTCGGTTTGCTTCTCTATCGAGATAACTGCGTGAAGCCAGCGGCATCCACCGGGTGTAAGCCATACCCCTTTGACGCTTGGGACGACCGCTCTGACCCCCTCAAGGATCTTTGACTCGAATGGAAGACCCATCAATAACTGATGTTCGGTTCCTCCGGGTAAAAGGGCCTGGTAGAGGTAGTCTTTGCGGTGCATAATGCGAACAACTTTGACAAGAGGCTGTTTTCTGACTATATCGTACGTACCAGTGATGTCTACAAGGGGTCCTTCAGAGACTTGTTTTTCTAAAAGTATCTTGCCCTCAAGGACGAGCTCAGCATCGCTTGGAACGTAGGCATCCACATGCTCGCAAGTTGTGAGTTTCAGACCTTGACGCATGAGCGCACTTGCGAGTTTATACTCGCTTACCCCGAAAGGAAGGGGCGACGACGCGGCCAACGTAACGGCTGGGTGTATTCCTATCGCTATTCCTATGTCCAGGGTCTTACTTCCTTGCTCGTGAGCCATCTGGCATAAGCGGTACAGATGGCGTGGAACAATCCTGATAGACAGATGATCCCTGTCTACCATCATCATCCTGTGAATTGACACGTTCTCAACTTTGTGATCAAGGCTCTTTGCTGAAACTATTCCTGAGGTTATGTACGCGCCTCCATCTTTCTCATAGTGTCGAAGGATTGGTATTTGATCCAGTCTCGGCCTTTCTTGAACTTCCTTCACGGGGCCATCATCAGAGACCTTTGGGTTCGACAGATTTCTCATAGAATTTACAAGATGATCTGAAATCTCATTTTCTCTAGCTCCCAGAGCTATCGAAACTCTCTTCCTTGATCCACAGATCCCGGCAACTAGTCTGTTCCGATAGCCCTGAACCTTCTTGAAAAAGAGTGCAGGACCATTATCATGCTTCTTGATCAGAAAAGCCGCTTCGTATCTCGTCGAAACAGGATCCTCTATCTCAAGAAGTTCTTTGCTCCTTCGCAGTTCCTCGAGAAACGATCTAAGATCACTCATAGCGTTCACCCAGACCCTTATGGACGTCCTATTCTTCGGTCAACCCCTTCCAAGGTTCATATAGTTCTTCTTGAAGACCTATATGCATCGCTATTTTCTCTACAATGAAGTTTACTAGGTCTTCGATTCCCTTGGGCTTGTGATAGAACCCCGGACACGCAGGAATTATTGTAACGCCTAGTTTCGACAGCCAAAGCATGTTCCTCAAGTGGACGGTGTTCAGAGGAGTCTCTCGGGGCACCAATATTACCTTTCTCCTTTCCTTTAGCGCCACGTCTACCACGCGAAGCAGAAGGTTCTTAGAGTACCCCTGAGCTATAGCCGCCAATGAGCCCATGGAACAAGGTACAACAGCCACTGCATCAAATTCCTGTGATCCGCTCGAGATAGGCGCGCCAAGATCGTCGATCTCATAATGCTCACTTGCAAGTTCAAACAGATCACTCTTGTTCAAACCCAATTCGTGTGCTATGATTTTCTCCGCCGGTCTGGACACAATGATGCAAGTGTCTACGCTCTTCCTTGAAAGAAGCTTCAGAAGATGCAAAGCGTAGACAGCGCCACTCGCTCCAGTAATACCAACAACAACTTTCATATCTGTCACTTGCTATCACAATTTCTTCCTTGGTTTTTACTTGACGTCAACGAATCATTTGTCTGTTCTTCGCATAAAGAATTACCGAAAACCCGATGAAGAGCGTCTCCGACTCAATTCGTACTTCGTGTTAGAACGTGAACATGGGTAATCGGGTACATCTGTAGCTCCGCCCCTGCATTCGGCAGTGTAGCCATCCAAGAAAGTGGAGAAATCATATACCCCAGGCGCACGAGCAGAGACTTCTACTTCCTAATACTAGTAACTTGTTCACAGCCAGTTTAAAAGCCCAATAGACGTCGAAACTTTAGTCTATTTCCTTGCCGATTCTACGCTCACAGTTGCTTTTTCTCAAATCTTGGAAGACCTGAAAGTTTCTCTTGAGAAGCGTTAAGTATCAAAGAACATACTTCATCTGGAACGTCGCAAACGCATAGTGAGCGAAGCGTGGCCAAATGCACCGGGCAAAGTTACCAGTCTCACATCGCGATGCCTCCGTTTCAATGAAGAGACTCAGAAAATTCCAAGTGGTTGCCGTCGGAGGAACCTTTGATCTGGTCCACAAAGGTCACAGGAAGCTCTTAGACACAGCTTTCGAAATTGGAGAAACTGTTATGATAGGAGTCACCAGCGATCGCTTTGCTAAGAAACTTCACAAACCCCACAAGGTTGACAGTTATGAGATACGAGAGAAGGAGTTGAAGAAGCTCCTAAGACGAAAGAATCGGCTAGGTAGAAGTATTATTGTTGGGCTAGAGGACCCTTACGGCCCTACAACCAAAGACAACAATATTGACGCGTTAGTCGTTAGTCAGAGGACCAAGCCGACCGCGCAACTCATTAATCGTTTGAGACGCCGAAAAGGCCTAAGACCCCTTCATATAGTTCCCATCACTTTGGTGCACGCCCAGGATTCTCGGCCGATTTCGACCACGAGAATCCGTAGAGGCCGAATAGACAGAGA
>CAZGZF010000037.1:0-5645 GCA_964529995.1 uncultured Candidatus Bathyarchaeia archaeon | reverse complement strand
ATCCCGAACCATTTTGATCTAACGCGCGTTCAAGCCAAGGATGCTCAGGCGCAAGCATGTGAGAGCATAGGTCAGTCACGCTATTGCCATTTCCACAGTTTTCTTCGCATGAAAATCTCTGGGAGCACGAAGAATCCCCAGCTTGCGACTCCGATAACGTAAGCCAAATCAGTTAAGCTTAACGGGACTAGGTGGAACATAGATGCGGTGACCGGTACGTAAGTTATGCCAAGCGTGGCTACTACTGACACTATTTCAGCGATTACAAAGAACTTGTTTTTGAACGCTTTTCGCCCCATTTTCCAAACGCTACGTTTCTCTGACCTGCAGTTCCAAACCACGAACAATTCGAACATGGCTGCTTGGACGAATGCCGTTGTTCTTGCCTCGTTCAGGCTAAGTATTCTATTCGCCTCGATTATTGGCCCGTTCGGCCATCCCCATGGATGCGATGGCCACACATAATACTCAAGACAGAAGACAAGTATCGTTCCGATTGACTGCAGTATGAATGAGGCGACTATGAATGCGCTCATTCCATGCAGTATACCCTCTTCAGGTTTGCGCGGGGGACGTTTCATCACGTCCTCGTCAGGTGGATCCGTCGCCAACGCGACTGCAGGAGCGCCGTCTGTGGCCAAGTTTATCCACAGCAGCATAGCTGGAAGCAGCGGCAATGGGAATAGTATCTCTCCAGCCAAACCTGACAATCCAGCTAGTACTGCGAAGGTTCCTATGACCAAGACCTCGTCGAAGTTGCACGCAATCAAGAATCGCGCGTACTTTCGTATGTTGTCGTAAATGACTCTCCCCTCCTCTACTGCCTTAACAATTGAAGCGAAGTTATCATCCGTCAAAACCATGTCTGAGGCTTCTCGAGTCACATCCGTACCCGATATCCCCATGGCTACACCCACATCAGCCGCCTTAACTGCTGGAGCATCGTTGACCCCGTCTCCAGTCATGGCTACGATCTGACCCTTAGTCTTTAGAGCTCTGACTATGCGCAGCTTGTGTTCAGGCGAGACCCGGGCATAGACAGATACGCTATCCACAATCTTCTCGAATTCCTTGTCATCCATCTTGTCTAGCTCGGCACCGGTCAGGACGAGGCTCCTCTCCTTCATTATTCCGATTTCTTTCGCCACCGCAGTCGCTGTGAGTTTGTGGTCTCCGGTGATCATGACTGTTCTTATTCCAGCCTGCTCACATTGCCTGTTTGCTTCGATAGCCTCATCTCGAGGCGGGTCAATCATACCTTCCAAGCCCACAAAAACTAAGCCGTTCTCGATAGTCTCGTCAAACTCCTTCAGAGTGCTGGGCACTTTTCCATAGGCCATTCCGAGGACGCGCAGGGCGTCGCTTGCTAGTTTTTCATTGATTCCTAGGATTTTCTTTTTCTCGATGTCCGTCAGCTTTCTTTCTTCACCATCTTCAATCACATAGTCACAGCGTTCCAAGACAACTTCGGGAGCCCCTTTCATGAAAAGAAGTAGTTCTCCCTCACGAGTCTGATGAACTGTGGTCATACGCTTTCTTTCGGAGGTGAATGGAACCTCACCTACTCGTGGGTATTGTTTATCCAATTCAACCCGCCCAAGTCCAGCCTTCTCAGCCGAAACAATTAGGGCTCCCTCGGTTGGGTCACCCATAATTCTCCAAGCATCTTTCTCGTTTTCCAAGCTGGCGTTGTTGCATAACGCCCCTACAGTCAATAGCAGTGACAGATCCTTGTCATTCTCAGCGTCAAGGGAACTATCACTTTCCCGGAACTCACCCTTCGGCTCGTAGCCAACCCCTGACACATCGACAACTCTTCGATTGACGTATATCCGCCGCACAGTCATCTGACCCTTCGTCAATGTCCCCGTCTTGTCTGAACAAATGACTGTGACCGATCCCAAGCTCTCAGCTGAGGAGAGCTTCCTTATTATGACGTTTCGTCGTGCAAATTCTCGGGCCCCCAAAGCCAAACCAATCGTTACTATGGCGGGTAACCCTTCAGGGACGACAGATATTGCTAAGGCTATCGAGGTCATGAACGAGTCGGTTATTGCTGAGATTAGTGCAGTGCCACCCTTGATCAAAGCCTCTTCAGCGTACACCTCAAGGACAAAAATGATCACAGAGAGGACTACAACAACTTTCGCTATTTTCTTGGCGAATCTATCCAATCTCTTTTGGAGCGGAGTTTCCTCCTCCTCCGCGGTTTGTACAATTTCGGCAATTCTTCCAAACTCAGTGTGCATACCCGTGCAGGTGACGACTGCCTTTCCTCTGCCGTAGATCGTATGGGTTCCCATATACAGCATGTCCTTTCTTTCGCCAAGAGATGCATCCGGTTTGACAGGCTCGATTCCCTTCCCGATAGGCGTTGACTCACCCGTCAGAACGGCTTCGTCTGTCTTCAACTCAACAGACTCTATTACTCGTGCGTCAGCCGGAATTGTGTCCCCAGACTCAACGGCCAGTACATCACCGGGAACTACCTCCTTTGCAGGTATCATCGTTTCCTTCCCTTCACGGATGACCCGTGCCTTGGGTGCAGTCAGCTTCCTCAAGGCTTCCAGAGCTTTTTCAGCTCGATAGTCTTGGATGAAGCCTGCAACGGCTACGAGGATGACGATGATGCCAATCGTTATGGCATCTGTATAAGACTCAAGAAGACCTCTTTGAATAGTAAGCGATTCGTAGTATCCTATTACCACAGAGAATATTGTTGCGACTATCAGCAAAATAATGAAGACATCTTTGAACCCTTCGAGAAACATCTGCAAGGCGGTTCTTCGCTTTTTTTCCATCAGCTCATTGTATCCGTATTCTTGCAGACGCTTCTTTGCCTCTTCGGTGCTTAAGCCCGATGGATCTGTCCTCAATGTCTGAATCGCCGCTTGCTTGTCCATGGCATGCCAGGCATTAGTCAATTCAGTCACTTCAGCAATGACGCATCCGATAGCATCTCGCTGAGTATAAAGGGGTTACTGAGCATGATTCACATTTGTGTGATCAGATCTTTCAGAAGTAACAATTGCAGCGGCCTAGTGGATTCTTTGCATGTTTCCATCCCTAGACACATCGAGAGCTATCGTATGTTACTCAGTAATTGAAGCCAGACCTCTCTCTCAGATCTTAAACCAGAAGGAAGCTACTTATAGGAGCAACATCTTCAAGGGGCGCACAAACTCATTTCAGGACGGGATGCATATGACCGGAAGGCCTGAATCGGTAGGGTTTTGGGAGGATTGAATGGATGGAAGCAGCGCATGCTGGAGAGCTGAACATTCTGCTTGCAGTAGTGCCGCCTGTTCTCGCGGTTGTGGCGATGGTCGCCTTGTATCGCCAAGTGCGCAACTCTGACCCAGGCACTGAGAAAATGCAGGAGGTATCCAACGCGATCAGGCTCGGTGCCTTTGCCTACCTTAAGAGGCAAAACCTCTACCTCGCGGCTTTCGTGGGAGTGATGGCCGCGATACTTGCCTTAACGGGTTTCAACTTTCAGACTGGACAAGCAGATCTTAGAATTGTGTTTGCATACGTTGTCGGAGCAGTTCTATCTGCCTTGGCAGGCTATGTAGGAATGGTGGGAGCAACCTTGGCGAATACGCGGACTGCCCAAGCTGCAAAATCCGGGTTGACCAAAGCTTTCACTGTAGCCATTTCTGCGGGCTCGCTGATGGGGCTAGGAGTCGTGGGATTCGCTCTTCTCGGAATCAACGCGGTGTACTGGTTCTTCAATGACCCGCAGATAGTCCTAGGATTCAGCTTCGGCGCAAGTAGCCTAGCCCTATTTGCTAAGGCTGGTGGAGGAATATACACCAAGACGGCGGACATCTCTGCTGATCTCGTTGGCAAGGTGGAACTTGGGATACCTGAAGACGATCCGAGAAACCCCGCAGTCATCGCGGACAATGTTGGAGACAATGTGGGGGATGTCGCTGGCATGGGCGCGGATCTCTTCGACTCTTATGTCGGGTGCATTGTGGCCACGATGATACTTGGAGTCACAATGAGTGCCAGCTACGTGCTGTTGCCGATCTACTTCGCAGCCATGGGGATCATTGCATCATTAGCCGGCGCATTGTTTGTGCGATGGCTGATCAGACTGAGAAAGGGAAGGGATCCTGGCGGAGCATTCGACCTTGGAACATTCTTCACTGGAGGAGTGTTCGCAGTATTTGCCGCTCTCGTAACGATTTACCTGAATATTGGTTGGAATTACCTCATCGCAGCCGCCGCCGGCGTGGTCTCAGGATTCGTCATCGGTAAGACTACAGACTGGTTTACTTCGATAGACCAGAGATTCGCCATTAACACAGCTAAGGCGGCAGGAAGTGGCGCAGCCATCAACATCTTGACCGGCTTCTCCTACGGTCAGTTAAGTGTGGCTCCTTCAGTAGTAGGAATCTGCGCAGCAACATTAGTGGCCTGGTACCTCGGAGGAATATACGGCATCTCAATCTCAGCCGTTGGCATGCTATCAATTGTTGGCATGATAGTGTCAGCAGATGCATATGGCCCGATCGTGGATAACGCAAAAGGAGTTGCGGAGCAAAGCGGCCTGGATGAGAGCGCAATAGAGATTGCCGATCAACTTGACGCGGTGGGCAATACAACGAAGGCGATCACTAAGGGTTTCGCTATTGGCGCGGCCGCGCTAACGGTTCTATCACTGCTAGGCGTCTACTCCGAAACAGTAGGCTTGAAGACTATTGACATCATGAATCCTCGGGTGCTCGTCGGCCTTTTTGTTGGCACGATTATCCCACCAATCTTCTCCGGCCTAACAATCTTGGGCGTAAGCCGAAATGCAGACCTTATGGTCTCTGAGGTCAGAAGACAGTTCAAGCAGATTCCAGGTCTCCTCGAAGGCAGGCCAGGCGTAAGGCCTGACTATGCAAAATGCGTTGACATAGCGGCGAAAGGAGCAATAAGAGAACTCTTGCCACCAAGCATCCTATCCATCGTGGCGACAATAGCAACAGGCCTCCTATTGGGCAAGGAAGGGCTCGGAGGCTTCTTGGTAGGCAGCATACTGAGCGGTCTGCTCTATGCCCTCTTCATGTCGAATGCGGGCGGGATGTGGGACAACGCTAAGAAATATGTCGAGGCTGGTAACCTTGGCGGCAAAGGCTCTGAGACCCACAAGGCTGCAGTGACAGGGGATACAGTGGGTGACCCTTTCAAGGACACAGCTGGGCCATCCCTCAACACTTTGATAACCGTCTTATCATTGACGGCATCCGTTTTTGCCACCTTGCTCTTTAGATGACTAGCAGACACGTATTCTGGGTTCCTCCGTCATGCTGAAGTTAGGATAGCGGATTGGAACACGAATATCCCCGCTCGAATAGTAGCTTGCTTGGCCTGATTGCGGCATGAGAACGCATATTTCTTCACCGGCACTGTTATCAGAAGGCTTTTCCCTAATGATTTGGCATACCTAATACGGTGAAGAATGATGGATCCTAGAGTAACTGAGCACGCGAAGCTTATTGTCACCTACTCGACGGGAGTCAAAAAGGGAGATCAAGTTCTGATAACGGCCTCTGACTACGGATTGGATTTGGCATCTGAGGTTTACAAAGAGGCAGCGAAGCTGGGAGGCAGCCCCCTAATAGTCATGACGCCTTCGGAGGTGACTCGAG
>CAZGZF010000036.1:0-5714 GCA_964529995.1 uncultured Candidatus Bathyarchaeia archaeon | reverse complement strand
TAGGCTGAAGAGCTATTGGGACCTAGCCAGAGGAAGGCTCAATTGGCGAGGGACTCGGGCCGAACGCCAAGGTGGCTTAGAGTCGAAAATTAGAATCTAGGCGGAGCAAGATTCGCCCCATATGCCGTAGCAAGAGTCCGACTCCCCCTCGGGCCCGCCAAATCGAGGTGGCCGCGTCTCACTTCCATCTGTCATTGGGAGCTACCCCGGGGTGATCGTCTTTCTACTGGCGGGTCTGCTTCGGCTCTCGGACTACTGCTTCTTTTGGAAGATTTCTATCCAGTTTCCATCGGGGTCTGCTATGTATGTCCATCGCGAGTTTTTCGTGTCTCTTACGTACGATACGGGCTCAATTCCTTTCAGCTTGAGTTCGGATAGGGCCTCATCTAGATTTGGAACTTCGAAAGCTATGTGGTCAAGTTCATCGCCTGACTGATATTCTTGACCAGCATACCAGTTGATTTCAAGCCAATGGTCTGACCCCTCTGACTTGACAATGGCCAATTCACCATTGGTCTCTGGAACCTTGATCCGAGTTGCCAATCTCATTCCCAGAACATTCAAGTAGAAATCCAAGGCTCGGTTGAGGTCAGTCACCCGTATAGCAGTATATCGCAGAGAAAACTTCACCAATCCCAGGTCCCCCAATCGAACATGTCGTATCTTCTTCCTATTAGAATTGCCCTCTGCTACAGCCTGTTCGCAAGCCCACGTCACTACTGGTCCGCGAATTCAAGTGCGCGAATTCGCTCCAGTAAGATCAACCCTCATGTATTGACGGAGAATCCTCGCTGACTTCTTGCTCACGTTCCTCAGTGAATTTGTCCTGTTGGTTCTACATGTATGACACGGCAACTTCACCCCGGGGTCTTGGCTCTTGGACCGCCATCAAGTCGGTCTCTTGGGCAGGCCACTTCCACAAGATCTCTCTAACCCGTGCGTTATCACGGGTCAAGCTCCCGCCGGGCCCGCCACTCGCTATTCCATCAAAAAAATACGAAGTTCGAGCTGTCTCATCGCTTTGCATCACACACCTCAACAGTTCAGAGACCAACGCTCAAAAAACAAGAACCAAGCAAAGCTTCATGAACCATTTGACGCAACACATCCCACCAACCGAACCCATTATATCTACAAGAAGAAGCCTGCAAACCTAATTATGGTGCCCTTGCAGAATACGCTGATTCACGTGATCATTCAATGCTAGACTACGCAAGTACACTTGTGGCAGTGGCTGGCGTTATAGGTCTGGCTGTAATGATCACGATGTTCTTCAAGCTAAGAGCCAGGCAAGGTTCACCCGCGCGGATCTTGGACAGTAGCGGAAAGAGTTCTGTGTCTCAGCAGACAGGAGTGAAAGCGGAGACAAGTGAGCCTCCGCCTGAATCGGCTCAACCTCAATCCGAAGATCTGGTCGAGAAGGCAAGAGACGAACTTAGGACCCTGAGCCTTCAGAGGCAGATCACCACGCATGCTATGACGGCAGTCTTTGAGGCTGAGGCTCAAGGAAAAATCAGCCTAGTCAGCCGTGACCTCCTCGTCGAAACCCACAAGTCTCAGCTAAGATCCCTTGATGAGCAGATAGCTGAGAAGAAGAAGATCACTGAGCTGACCGACCTGCTGAATGAAAGAGGAGAACTCGTCAAGAGTTTTGAGAAAAGGCTTGCAGAGATAGATGAGAGACTGCAACAGCTCAACGCTCCCTCAGAGTTGGCTCCTCCGACTGTTTCGCTTGGAAATCCGTCGCAGCAAGTTGCGGACATACCAGATCCAACGATTACAGTTGATGATAAAGGCGACAGTAGAGAGACAAAGCCGAAGACGCGGATCAAGAGTCTAACCGAGGAGCGCATAGAAGCCATAAGAGAAGAAGTTTTGAAGGCCATGGAACGGCTAGAGCAGATAGAATCGGAAGGCTAGACCGTTGGACGAGTATGAAGCCCCGCGGCGCTTGGCGGTCTTGAAGGCTGCGGAACAGATCAAGGATGGCTATGTTGTCGGATTGGGAAGCGGGAGCACAGTCGCCGGGGCGATAGAGGAGATCGCCAAGATGCTGAAGGAGCGAAACCTCAAGGTTCTGTTCGTTCCCACGTCGCATCAGATTGAGCTGGTAGCGATAACTCATGGGCTTAAGCTTGCGGTGTTCACCGAGTACCCTGATCTTGACCTTGCAATAGACGGAGCGGACCAGGTGGATGAACGGCTCAACCTCATCAAGGGTGGCGGTGCGGCACTCACCAGAGAGAAAGTTGTGGATGCGTCGGCAGGGAAGCTCCTGATAGTCGTTGACGAGCAGAAGCTTGTCAAGAGGCTTGGGGAACAACAGCCTGTACCTCTGGAGGTTCTCCCGTATGCTCACCGGGCCGTGATCAAGAAGATATCAAAACTTGGCGGGAAACCAGTGCTCAGGGAAGGAAAGGGAAAGGTTGGGCCAATAGTCACAGACAACGGAAACTTCATCGTGGACTCTGATTTCGGACCAATAGACAATCCCTCCGACCTAGAGAGGCAGTTGAAGTCAATTCCGGGAATAATAGAGACCGGACTGTTCATAGATATGGCTCACTCAGTCTATGTCGGAAAGAAAGATGGAACTGTACAAGTCCTAGAACGGAAATCACGCTAACACCATAGCAATGAGTTCTAAGTCAGGGCTACAGAATCGTTTTGCTCCCACAGGGATGGGAAGACTTAATCGCCGGGTTCAGCATTCTATCAATGTCTATCGCCGGGATGGCTCAGCTGGTTGAGCGCCAGACTCTGCGGTGAAACTCATAATCTGGAGAGCGATTGGGCCCAGAAGTCGAGGGTTCGAACCCCTCTCCCGGCATCCGAAGCAAAGACGAGCCTACGCGCAAGAGGCGAGCCTGCAAATCTCTGACACCTTACAACTGCGCCTTGGAAAGCGTTTTATGAGCTATGTCGCACAGGCAGATGTGAGGGTCGAAGAGATTGCCGTCGGGATCGAGATTCCTGCGGATGGATGACTTCGACCTTGAGAACAAGTCTGTGCTTCTGCGAGTAGACATAAACATCCCACTTGATCCCGGCACACTGCAGATACTGGATGATACGCGGATAAGGGCGATAGGGCAGACTCTTTCTGACCTGCAAGGGTCGAAGGTCGTGCTTGCCTCACATCAGAGTAGACCTGGACGGGCTGACTTCACTTCACTTGAGCCACACGCAGCCAGGCTCCAGAGGTACTGCACACAGAAGGTAAGATTTGTCGACGACATCATTGGCCCAAATGCCAGACAAGAGATAAGGCAGCTTCAGAGCGGCGAGATTCTCGTTCTCGACAATCTGAGATTCTGCGCAGAAGAGAACATGGATTGCTCCCCTGAGATGGCCGCGAAGACACACATGGTGAGGCGTCTAGCTCCTCTCTTCGACTTCTTCGTCAACGACGCCTTCGGAACAGCACACAGGGCTCAGCCTTCCCTCATAGGGTTTGCAGAAGTCCTCCCAACTGTTGCAGGAAGACTCATGGAGAGAGAGCTGACTGCCCTGAACACAGTACTGGTGAAGTCGGAGAGACCTTCAGTCTTCGTCCTTGGCGGCGCGAAAGTGGAGGACAAGCTCCCAGTCATAGAAAATGCGCTCAGGAACAATAAGGCTGACAAGGTGCTCGTCGGAGGCATCCCAGGAAAGGTGTTCCTGAAGGCAAAGGGACACAGACTCGGTCCAACCAATGAGGAAGAAGTCAAGGGCCTGGATAAGTACGTGGAAAAGGCCAAGGCCCTGTTAGGAGATTTTCCAGACCACATAGAAGCCCCGAGCGACATCGCAGTTCTGAGGAAGGAGAGCAGGAAGGAGGTCACGGCCAAGGAACTGCCAGTGACTGAAAGCATCCTGGATATTGGTCGTAAGACAACCCAGAGGTATGTGGAGATTATCCGCAAGGCGAAGACCGTGGTGGCCAATGGACCCTTGGGCGTGTTCGAGAAGAACGGGTTCGACTACGGAACCAGAAGCACCCTTGAAGCGATTGGTGAATGTGATGGATACACGGTGATCGGCGGCGGCCACCTTGTAGGACTTGCGTCAATAATAGGAATGGAAGAACGATTTTCTCATCTTAGTACAGCCGGAGGTGCAATGCTCTCCCTTCTTGCCGGAGAGAAGCTTCCCGTCATAGAGGCACTTGAAAGAGCCGCTGAGAGAAAGAGAAGCAGGAGCCCGTAACCTTCTCACTAAATTGGAAGACCAGAAGAGACGCGACGGGAAATCTGTGCAAGCGCGTAGCTTAAATCTGAGGCAACGCCATATCCGCCGCTTCAGGTTGCCACGATGAAGAGTTGTTTGAAACTCTATGGTCCGAAGATCGCCAGTGCTTTGGCAGTGCTGGAGAAGATGGTAGAAGACATTCGAGAAGATGCGACGATGAGCCGTATAGTCGTTACGACGGATCCCTCGATGGATCTTATGACAAAGCAGATGATAAGTGACGGCGTGCAGAAGCTGGGAGAATACGATTTTGTGATAGAGTGGCGAGTTGCCCCTACGTCAAAGAGCCTGATCAAGCTCGTCAAGAAGATAGACCAGGTCCTAGCGCCCACCGGGTGCAGATACACCATTACCACATGCGAATAGCATTGCAGAAAACCGAACCCGCCATGACTGGCCCATTCTAGAGCTTCTTCGATAATGCTTCCCTTAGTTCTGAAGTGAACTTCTCCTCGTCTGCAGCGATTCTCCTTTTGACCTCTCTCCAAGTGGCTGGACAGTTCTTGTACCCTATGCCCACTATGCTGTGGACGATTCTGTCGACTTCCTTCCTGTTTTCTTCGGTGACTCTTACACCTGCCTTCTTGAACACTGCCTTGAGATGCCTGAAATAGCACGTCAACTTCTTCTCACTTGTTTCGAGCTTCGTTGTTGCATGGTGTCATCACAATTGCACAGATATTGAGGATGTGAAGTTTGCATGAGACATGGTCTCCGGAATGTGAATGAGAATGTTTCGTCTCAGACCTTTAAATAGGCACTTAGGACACGATAAGTACAGGTCTGTCATGAGGTAGTCTAATTGCCGTCTTGGAAAACTATCGCGTCAATATTTCTTTTGACCATAATCATAGTGAATGTGAGGGAATTGATCGCAATCGAATCAGCTAGCAATATTGAATACACTGTCCCGGAAGCGGATGTTCCTCCCGACAGTCCTTTCTACGAAATTCACAGATTCTTGGAAAACCTTCATCTGATGATTGGAGGATTCACCGGAGGAGATACAGAGCGAGTCCGCATTCTTATGAAGCATGCGGGAGAGAGATTGGCAGAAATCCGCTTACTGGTTTATGAAAACAAAACCAGAACCGATCTTATCCTTCGCTTAGACAACGACTATACCGGTGAAGTGGAGGAAAGTCTGCGAATCGCAATAGCAGGGAATAGAACCGCCTTGATCGAACATGTTGCCATGGCTACGGCAAAGCATTTGGCCGTTCTCGAGGCTGTTGCATCTTGGGTGCCTGAGAATGCACGTGGGGCCATCCAAAATGCTTTGAACGCATCTACGCATGGCCATGAACAAGCGATACAATCGCTCAGCAAACATCTTTCGCCGGCGCAGTTGTCGGAACTCAAGCAGAAGACACAGTCGGCCAAAAAGGCTCAGCAAGAAGAGGAAGAGGAACGAAAGAAGAAGAAAAAGTAGACTCGAAACTGGCTCAATATCGGTCTGAATGTGCGGTTACACAGCTTACTTG
>CAZGZF010000035.1:0-5973 GCA_964529995.1 uncultured Candidatus Bathyarchaeia archaeon | reverse complement strand
TTTATTGTTGCGGTTGGAGCTATAAGGGCGATTTTGTCTAGCTCATGGGGAGCAAGCTCTCTCCCTTCGATCTTGACAATGTCCTTCTTCTTGAACTTCTTGCTGGAAACGTTCATAGCTATGCTTACTACTACTCCTTCCCTGCCATCGATATCTAGAATCCTCAGAACATCCAGAGCGTGGCCCGGAGCTATGTGATCAATCACAGTACCATCTTTGATCTTCTTGACATAGAGTTCCTCTCGACGCGACAAGCCTATCCTCCCTGGCTATGCTCTATCGAGTGATTAAATAACCGTTTATTCCAGGCAGAGGAACTGAACTCAAATACGGTCACCTTCACCTCAAAGATTTGGCGATGAAACGGACCGAAAGGTAGCTGATTCGATGGAACATGCATTTCAGGCGGGCAACAATCGTTTTAACATGGCGTCTCATGAAGCTTGTGCTGAGGGCCCCTATGAATCTGAGAGGAAGGGATGTCATATCGATCAAAGACTTCTCAAGGACTGAGATTGACTGGTTGTTGGAGAAGTCTGATTCGATGGAGGATCTCGCCAGAACTGGTGCAAGTCTACTTCGCGGGAAGCTGATGGGAACTCTGTTCTATGAACCTAGTACTCGGACGAGACTCAGCTTTGAGTCTGCAATGATGCGTCTCGGAGGTGGAGCCATTGGTTTCGCTGAGCCGAGGGTTTCATCTGTTGAGAAGGGAGAGAACCTGGCGGATACTGTGAGGACGGTCGAGAATTACGCTGACATCCTCGTGATTAGGCATCCGCTTGAAGGAGCTGCTCGATTAGCCGCGGATTTCGCGTCAATCCCTGTTATTAACGCAGGTTCCGGGGCAGAAGAACACCCCACGCAAGCGCTTCTAGACATTTATACGATAAGGAGAGAACTCGGATCAGTCGATGGAGCAACTATTGCTCTCGCAGGGGATCTTCGATACGGGAGAACTGTTCACTCGTTGGCATACGGCCTCTCGCTCTACAAGGTCAAGCTCCATCTGGTCTCTCCTGAAATGCTAAGGATGAGGCGGGAAGTAATTCTTGACATTAGCGATCGAATAAAGGTCACCGAAACGGCTGAGATAGAGCCTCTTCTGCCAGAGTTGGACGTCCTCTACGTGACCAGAATACAAAAAGAAAGATTCGCGGATCTGGCGGAATACGAGAAAATCAAGGGATCATATCGGATCACTGCAAGCCAACTTCAGAGGGCTAAAGATCAAATGATCCTTATGCATCCGTTGCCACGCACGGATGAAGTTGCCTCCGATGTGGACCAAACCAGACACGCCAAATATTTCAAGCAGATGTGGTATGGGCTTCTAACGAGAATGGCGCTGTTGGCTTCAATACTAGAACCGGGCTAACTCGGCTCAACGCTAGGCTGGAATCAGTGTTCCGCTTGCATACCGTCTTCTGTCTACCAGTTCAGCCCTCTTACCCGCATTCCAACCTTTAACACGTTGGTAGTAGCCCGTTATTCTCGACCACCATTCCAGATCCGGGTCTACTGCACCGCAGTTGGGACATTTCATAAGAAGCCCTGATTCCACTCTTGAGCACTTGGTGCATATGGTGAGATCCTTGGTGTATGTGAAATAGGCCGCCAATGTTCTCGTCGCTATTTTTCTAGTCAATGACCACATTGCTTCAGGGGATGGGTATGCTTCACCCAGCCACACGTGCATGATGGCGCCGCCTCTTGTGAGGGGATGGAAACTTGCCTCGATCTTGACTCTCTGTCCAAATGGGACATCAGCTGAGGGCCTCACATGCGAACTATTGGTGTAGTACATAGAGCCGTTTGCAATGTCGCCTTGAACTACAGCTCTTTCGCCGTATAGCTTCCTGTCGATCAACGCTAGCCTATGACATGTACTTTCAGCCGGAGTCTGGAGAACTCCAAATCTTGAACCGGTCTCCCTAGAGTATTCCTCTGCCCTGCTCACCATGTGATTGATAACTTTCAACCCGAACCTCCAAGCGTTGTCGGTTTCATGAAGTTCCTCTCCTACATGAGCCTTCAGTGATTCATTCAGACCAATGAAGCCTATGTTCAGAATCTGTTTGTCGACCTTCAAGTAGGGCTCACCATCGCAGTCCATCGATGCGAACGGCAGCGCTCCGTCACGCAGACGCTTCTTTATGATGTCCCGCTTAACCTCGAGAGCTTCCTTGGCGAGATCCATTCTCTCGTCAAGTGTCTCGAAGAAGATCTGATCATCTCCGTTAGACTCGTAGGCTATCCTAGGTAGGTTCACTGTAATTACTCCCAAGCTTCCCATTCTGACTTTCCCTTGCCTGAAGTCTTCCTCTTCGTCGCTGTCGGGCGTGAGGATTATTCTGCAGCATTGGGAGTTCACTATGTCCGGCATGTAGCTTGGACAAAGATTCAGGAAATAAGGCGAACCGAATTTGGCTGCTAGCTCTGCTGCCTTCAGGTACTCGGATTCGAAGCGGTCAATGTATTCTGGCCTAATCTTTATCTCAGGCTTCGGAAAGTTGAACGGTTTGCCTTGGTAGTCACCGCGCAGGTACACGTCCAGAATGGCGTTGAAGAACATGTTCGCTTCATCTGCGTAGTCTCCATAGACGTCTGGACCCACCTTTCCACCTGGCAGAACTGCAGGGATGTCTTGAGCTACTCTTGGGACAGAGCACTCAAGAGCAATCGAGGAGAAGACTGTTTGGCCGCCACGAGCTACGTACATCTGCGACATTTCGTAGATGAACATCTGTGCCAGCTGCTTCGCCTTCTCATATGATAGGCCTCGAATGTACGGAGCTAACCAGACATTGAAGAAGTCGTATCCTTGGCCGCCAGCCCAATTCGTCTGCGCTGCTGCCAACGCTTTGGCCGCATGGAGGATCGCGACTTCAGGGTGTCTTGCTGGACCAGCAACGGATGTGTGAACCCCTTGACCGTCAACGACCAACCCGCTCCGAAGGAAGAACCTGAGGTCATGCTCCTGACAGAAGGGTCTTGTCACGAAATACTCCAGTTCGTGTATGTGGACTTCTCCAGACATGTGAGCGTCAGCTAGGTGAGGGGGAAGGGCCGACAGAAGGGCGTACTGGCTGAACACTGCGTCTGCTGCAAGTTTGTGAATTGTTTCAGGGTTATGCTGCAGATTGGCGTTCTCCTTGTCGCCATTAGCAACCATTGTCGTTACATCGTATACTGGAAGCCCAAGACGTGTGTATTTCGCTCGCTCCCTCTCGAGGTTCTCCTCAAGTAGAGTCACGCAGACAAGTTCACGTATTAGAGGAGAGGACAGAAATGAGAGACCTATGCGATTTACCTTATCCGCAACATTCCGAGAGATTCTCTCTGCGTCTTCGCTTGGGAGATTTACCTCTAGGACGAGAGACTCTCTTATCTTGTCTGCGTCGAAGGCTTCAAACTCTATTCTCGATGTCCTGACCGCGGGAAAGTACTTGAGTGAGTCAGGTGTCATGTCTTGCTTTGTCTGCACTGCCAAGTAATCGTCAGACTCCGGTAACTAAAGATCCGCTATTCCTCTACCTAGCAGGCATATAAGTTTTAGACAATTCTATATAAAATTCTGTACAGCGGCAATCTCCCTGCATCCGTTGCAGACTCGGAGCGATTGACATGATCTTGAGTCTTGGCAGTGTTTCTCAGTTGAAGTAGACCCTCCGCTCATCAATTTCACAGGTAAAGAGACAATCCCAACAGAAGATTCCTTTTTATGATGCAGGAAGTTGGCGCGCCCTATCACTTCCAGCTTTGAACTTCGTTAAGACTTTCCGATCAGTAGATCGTTCTTCCTCAAACGCTTTGTCTTACTCAAGATGAAGAGTATTGAACGAAGTTCTCTATAGCTCGAGCCTTTGCGTTCGGCCAAAGCGAAACTGGCAGGATTGCAGCGGACGAGCGCCCCACATGTTCGATGCTGTCTGATCCGCAAAACGAGCAGGTAGGTGTGGCTCCCATAGACCACTTATGACAGTTTCTGCATAGCGAGTACATGCTGGTGTATGTGAAGAACTCAATCTCACTACTGCAGACCTTCTCTGTCAATTTCATGAGAGACTCTGGGTTCTGTTTGGCGGGCGCAAGATTGATTGGGAGTAGGTGACCGCCATTCGCCAGCGACTGAAGCCTAGCCTCGATCGCGAGCCTGTCGTCAAGTGACATCTTCTCTGTTGGAGGGACTGTTACCAGATCCGTATAATACGGATATTTTCTCAATCCTTGGACCACTGTAGAGCCAATCCCGTAGTCCTCAACATCAAGTTCCGCGAGGCGAACTGCCGCTTCGTCACCGGGGCGCTCGGCCAAGGCAAGCCTCATACGAGACTCCTCCGCAGCACCCTCCGAGTAGCGTGAAATCTCCTTCAAGACTCTCAGTGCGAAGTTGACTGAGCTGTCATTCTTGTTGCTCAGATTCGATCCGATGTGGGCAGCAACAGCCTCATTGAGCCCGATAGGGCTAATCACGTAGATCGAATTCTCACTGTGAATATAGCGATCAGCTCTGCCAGCCCCAGAGAGGGTGGGCAGAACAGAGGCTTGAATCCTCTCCTCAATGTATTCTCTCTTGATCTTGAAGGCCCCTGCTGCCAGGTCAAGTACGTCCCTGAGAATCTCGACAAAACGATCGTCGCTCTTGCGCGCTTCGTAGGTGATTCTTGGAAGATTGACGAATATAGTATCCATACATCCCGTCCTCTGAGAGTCTGTCTCCCAGAACCCTGTCCAGTCATCAGTCAATCTGAGACCTGTCGCAGTGTAGTCCGACTTCGCTTCCTTCTTGAGGAACGCGAAGTATGGAAGCAAATAGTTCGATGAGAGACCATGCATCATGAGAAGTTCTCTTCTAAAGTGCTCCGAGTGAATAGCATCATTCCTAATCTTGAAGATCAACCTTGGATTTGTGACGGGATTGATTAGAGATAACTTACCGAATGCGTCTATTATGTGGCCCAAAAGGGCTCTGGCTTCGTCATGGAAGTCCCCGTATCTTCCGACAATCTTCCCTTGAGGACCTACTGCCTCAGTCTCCCGAAGGAACGTAGGAACCGTCAATTCGCATCCCAAAGAGATACCGTGCCTCCTCGTCGGATAGGAACTGTTCGATCTGATAGAGTTCACGAATAGTTCCAGGCTCTCGACTATTCTATTCACGTGTTCGCCATTCACGTATGGGGCAAGGAAGACATTGAACATGTCAAATGACTGTTCTGACGTGACCTCAAGTGTGGTGCGCTGGTAGACGTCTCGGATTAGTGCTAGGGCTGAGGCGAAGCTCTTTGGGGGATCTACGTCTGGCAGTCCGCTTCTGAGGAAGTATCGCAAATCATGTTGAAATTCGCTCGGCTTCAGTATCCATTCTCCGAGGTTGTCTATGTGAAGCCGCCCTGACAGATGGGCGTCAGCGATCTCTCGTGGCAGGCAGTTTAGAAGAACATATTCCTCCATAACAGAGGACGCTGCGACGCCTCTGACAGACTCTACGTCAAGCATTTGTTTGCTAGCTGCTTTCAGAGATTGCGTAACATCGTAGACAGGCATTCCCAGTCTAGTTAACTTGTGCCTATACTCCTCCAGCTTTTTCTCGATCAGAATGGCGTTGACGAACTCGCGGATGAGCGGCGCCGTCAAGTAGGCGGTCTTGAGTCTGATGAGGCGTTCCTCTGCTTCCGCTGCTATCTGCTCGGCCAATTCGTATGGCACCCCTGCCTCAACTGTGAGAGACTTTGCGATTTTGCCACGGTCGAACTCGTCGATGGAAAGCCTTGAGGTCCTCACGAAGAGCCTGCCTCTCTTCACGGTTACATACTCTTCGACATCCCTTGCGAAGTCCACAACGATCTCTCCTAGCTCCGTGAGAGAGTACTTCTTTGCCTCCTTGTCGAAGGATATGAGGCCAGATTCCTGCAGATTCTTCAGGTGGTAGACAAACTTGCCTGCGTCATGAAGTGGGTCCAATTTGAG
>CAZGZF010000034.1:0-6715 GCA_964529995.1 uncultured Candidatus Bathyarchaeia archaeon | reverse complement strand
ACCAGATGCCGATCGAATGGTACAGCCAAGTCGGAGCCGGACCGATCGAGATCGTAGCCTATCCGGAAGGAGTTGTGGGCAAAGCTACTCTGGCGAAAGCAGAGAAAGCTGAGATGGGTGTCGAAGAGCTTCTGGACTACATGGTCGAGTTGCATGACGACATCTTGAAGAAGTTCCCTGCAGGAGTTCTGCCTCCCATGAACGAAGTCAGCCAAAGGCCGAGAGAACTGCTTGAGGAGCTAGTAAAGGGTCCGCTGAGAGGCGGAAGGCATATCTATACGATAGCATATCCTCCCTAAGTTGCCTGCATCAGATTGACTCTGTCGACATAACTCGCGCGTATCGTATCGTCATGCCCTGTGTCTCTGATCACTTACGTGTCGTATGACTCTTTTGCCGAGCATCTGTAGGTCGGAACCTGCCAGCGGCGTACCACTCCCACTGCTTCGCCTTCACAGTCTGCCGGTCCAACTCTATATCTGCCAGTTCAGAAGCTCCTTTCTTCTTATGCAGCCACACCAGAACAGAATCTCTCCGTCGATCCCCTGCATCATCACCATGTCTCCGTGAACTGGGCATCGAACATTCATTAAGCACCACAATGATTCGATGTCATCTTCATCTGGTTCTGGGTCAGCCTTGTCAGGGTTCATTTCTGGTCGCTATGGCCGTGGGGAGAGCGCATACAATCAGCCTTCGTTCGTCTACTTGTGACGGACACTCCCTGTTATAGGCCGATGCAACATGTGCCCCAGTGGCTAAGTAGAGGAAATCCAAGTTTGTCCCAGACAGATAGGACACCATCTGGCATTCCGGGACTTGACGCCCTGTTGGGAGGGGGATTCCCACGTGGAAGAGTTATCCTTATCGTCGGTGGCGTCGGAACAGGCAAGACTATCTTCTCAGCTCAGTTCCTAGTCAAAGGTGTCGAGGAATTTGGTGAGGGCGGTCTCTTTCTGAGCCTTGACGAAAGTAGGGAACACCTCTACAGGGAGATGTTCCAGTTCGGTTGGAACTTGAAAGAACTCGAAAAGAAGAAGAAACTGGCTTTCATCGACGCATCTCCAATTCGGCACCTTCCTGGAGAGGTGAAGATTGGGGAGATGAATATAGGGAAGAGAGACTTCTCGTTGCTAAGCGTGATTGAAGCGCTTGGCAAAGGAGTGGAATCGGTAAACGCAAAGAGGATAGTTGTAGACCCTCTCGCTGCGCTCGTGCTCAACTATCCTGAGCTAGCCGAGAGGAGAACAGCCGTTCTTGACGTGATTGAAGCTTTGTCGAATACGAACGCGACATCCATATTGACTACTGAGCTAGCGTCTTGCGGGATGGAGAGAGAGAAGCAGTTAGAAGAATACTTGGCTCATGGAGTAATCGCCTTGCAGACTCTGAAGGTAGGAAATTCCTTTGTGCGTGCCATTCAGGCTTTAAAGATGAGAGAGACGCAGACAGACCTTCAACCACGGCCCTACAAGATAAGCAAGAACGGCATCGTAGTCTTTCCTAATGAAGCGATCTTCCGATAAAGCAGAGCCATATATCTATTCCACGATCTGCAATCGGGCGATGAACGTCTAGATTATGTCATCGATGAAGTGAATCCCAAGGCCCAACGAACATCTTCACAGCGGCAAGGGGTTCACGTGACAGACCTTCATCTGCACAATTGGCTAACTACTGTATGTTCGGGGCAAACGTGGTTCCGCATAGCACGATGCCTTGCGCTGTACAAAGTATAGATGGCATCTTCGACAAGGACGTTGGCCTCATGGCTCAGAAGTAGGTACCGTGTCAGTTGGATAGGTTCGAGTTAATCGTACAGAATCTTCGGTATGTGTCGAAGATGCTGTCTACGCCATAGATTAAGCCCCTAGGATTTCAGGAAATTCTGGCGTCAAATTTCCTCGGCAGTTTATACGTGACTGTTTGCAGTGGAAGTGGCGCTCATGTCTAGGGACGCTCCCTATGCCCCCCAAACTTGACTTCTACAAGATTGCGACGCAAGCGATCTTGCTCACTATGAGTGGATACTCGTCCCTAGAACGCGAATATGTGTTGAATCAGATTCACAAAGCGACCGAGAAGACAAGGATCCTATTGTCACAGGCAAGGGGAAGCGAGTTCTCGTCGCTGGAAGATTTGCAGAGAATCGGTGTGTACAAGCCAAAGTATATTCCTTATTCAACTTTCTTCGCCGTGATTAGCTCATACCCCACGCTCAAGAAAGTGGCTCCTGAAGCCGATCTCGCAGATGCGATTCTAGCGAAGGTCTCTGGGGTATTGAGCATAAAGGTTCTGGACAACATTAACGACGATCTTCATACGATTGAACAGGCCGCTGAGTCTCTGGACTACCAGGAGAAAGCGTTTCTGGAAAAGGCCTTCTACTACAGATCCGGTTGTGACCCCATAGTTAGAGCTGAGAACTGTACATACCTGATGGCCAGATGGAACTACGGCATTCTTTCGGAGATAGCAGACTCGTGTTCCTTGTCTTACAAAGTCTTCAAGGAAGATATGCATACGTACATATCGGGTCAGAAAGAGTCATTCTACCAAAGAATGGACGCTGAAAACAAACGAATCCCTCAAGACCTCAAGGAGTACCTATCCTCCACTTGTGAGAAGGGAATAGGAAACATTTGGTTTGATGTCGATCTTTGCTACTACGAGAAGAACAATGGCGGTTTTAACGATCAGGAGTTTGAGATGGCTTCGAATATCAGAAAAGGAATGGAACTAGCCTACAAGTCCGCCTTGCTATACGACGACGTCTCGGACCTGCGTGACGACCTTGCGCATCGAATAGTCAACAGCGTCGTATTGTATGCGGCAGATCACGGCCTATTGACTCTAGATGAAGCCTGTAGGGACATAGATACGACGATGTTGAAACTTGAAAAGGCCGGCGTTTTGCGGGATATCATACATCTAGGAGACCTCATGTTCCTGAAGTCGATCCGCCACCTTGAGGCGATCAAGAAGGCAACCAACAAATCGATAGATATTGATGGAATATCTTTCGGCTTCAGAGTGCTCAGAGCTTTTACTATGAGAAAATGGATCTATAGAGAAAGGAGTATTACAAGCATCGGCGCTTTGGCGAGGTCATTCCACAGCTCAGACAAATTGAGCAGGTCGATACCAGAACGACTCCTGGCATATGAAGAGTACATAGAATAGATTCCTTAGATTCCTGCTGCTGGACGCATCAAGACCAGTGCTACATGATCGGAGACTATCAAGAGTCTGGCAATCACGACCATCCTTCGAGCGTTGAGTACAGAATGGTCACTGACTACGCTGTGGGCGAGTATGCCTCTTATGATCATATGAGGGATAGTGAGAACTAGGAAAACTGGGGAAAAGGAGAACAGGGTGACAGGCGCCAAATAAGCGAGAATCGAGGTCAGCAACAAAGCTGCCATCAATTGGCTTGCCTTCTTTTCCCCCAGTGCAACAACAAACGTTCTCTTACCGACCTTCCTATCACCTTCAGCGTCCTTGAACGAACCTAGTGCTATGCACATGGACAGAGGAAGTAGAACAATGGCGAATGCCACTGTATTCATGGTGAGGTTCCCTGACACGAGGCATCCAACCAAGAAAGGGATAGGCGACACAGAGGACGAGAGATAGAAGAAGGAGCCCAGACTGGTATTTTTCAGGTTCAGGTAGTAATTATAGAGAATCTCAATGGGCAACCCAAGGGCCACCCCAATCAGGAAAAACCAAGGACTCAGAAGCCACGCAAAGAATAGTGCCGAGACGATTAAGCCGATAACCAAAACCTTGGCCTGTTTGGTCGTTACGATGCCCTTTGCCAAAGGTCTGTCCGGGGCGTTTATCCTGTCGGCCTCGTAGTCCGCAATATCGTTGAGAACTCCAGCTGACGCATGAAAAAGGAATACTGCCAGTGCCAAGAAAGCAATCCTGACATCCAAGACTCGAGAGAGCATCATCCCACAGATGCTTGAGGCAACTGTAGTTTGGGTTCTCTGTACTCTGAGTGAACCAAACGCAAGGTTGATTAGCTGCTTGGGACTCAAATTGAATGTGAAGGAACGGCGACTCATTTTGAGCCATCTGCAGTAGCTATCGACATACTTGAAATCTCACTTCCTAGAAGGCTTTGGCGACGAAGACGCAGGCCTCATCTCCCGAGGCAATGCATTTGGTTTCCTCGCAGGAGAATCGTCTCTTGAACGTCACACCGCAAACTCCTCTTATGGCACCTGAGATCAAGTGGCACATAGGTTCTGCAGATTTTTGACCACGACATATGGGGCAGTTCTTAACGTTAATCTCATACATCTCTCCAGGAATACGGTAGATGCGAGGGTTAACGTTGAATCCGGCCCGCAGTGTCAATGAGACTATCTTGTCGAAGTATTTGAGGTCAAACTTGACTCTCGGATCCTCTTTATTCCTTGCAATTCTTTCGACAGCAGTTGTTCTCGATGAGAGTTCTAAGTAGTATCTTTCTAGCTCTTCCATTCTTTCCGCTTGCGCGGCAGGCGTGTGTTTGACGAAGGCTTCGATAGCACTTCTAAGAGCCATGAAAGCGTCCATTGTAACGTATCTTCCTTTCCTGAAGAGTAGACGAGAAGCTAACCACGTTGGAAACATTAGACTCAGACGAGTTGTGAGCCTGAGTGCCTTTGGAGCGGCAATTTGCGCTTCCTCACTTTTCTGAAAACCGATCACGTTGCGTATGTTGAGGCGCGCCAGAGCTTCAACGAGTTCTCCGAACACGTCGGGAAACAAGAGTTGCACTTCGCTGAGACGTTTTCCTTCCACCTGCGACAAGAGCCAGTTCTCATAGGTACTCATCTCTCTAGGCGAGAATTCCTTTGCTCTGAGCACAATTGAGTTGGGGTTCTCTTTGAGGTAGTCCACTCTCCTTCGAATCTCTTCACTTTCTTCGATGGGGATGCGGTCGGTGAAGTAGTCCCCCCACCTTATCAGAAGTTTCTCATCCTTGATTTGAAATTGGAAATCTTCCAGATGAAACTGCGGCTTGCATATCTTCTTCAACTGAAAGGCAAGCTCTCGCTTGCCGGCTTCAGAAAACTTTACAACAATCTCTCCATGGAAGAACGACGCAACCTTTCTCTCGAATTCTAAGAAAGTATTGCGCGGCAAGGTGTAGAATTCTATAAGGTTGCTCTCAGCAGTCTTCTCTGTCCAGAATTCCAGCATCTTCAGAACCTCGTTCTCATTCTCTCTGACTAGAAGGTTTGGCAGGTAGTGATGGACTATTATTCCACGAGGCTTGAGTTCCTCTCGGATTTGTGATATCACTATGCTGATGTCATTGAGAGACTCCAACTCTTCGAGATCAAGCTTGACCGAGCGCAGAGGAGATTCAAGCAGAGCCGGGGCCACAACGCAAGCTTTCCCTCCAAAGGCATCTCTTAATAGTGCGCCAATGAAGAGTAGGGATTCGAAGTGTGTCTCGTCAAGCACAATGACGGACGATCCCCAACCCAAGTTCGAGATTTCATTGAAGACTTCATTCCGAACCTCTAGTAAGCGTGTTGAAGCCTCGGAGAGCATAGCTTAGCATCTTGATGCACGACCTCGATCGAAATATTAAGCGTTGTATACATTTGTGGCGAACTCTAGCCCATCTCTTGCAACTGTTTTCGACTATTTGAGTCTCGTTGACTGAGAGAGTATATGCTAAATCAGAGAAGCTAGCTTTCTTGGAGTGTTCCTGAAACTTGGTGTTTCCCCCCAAGGCATTTAAGGAAATCCCCCGTCCCTTTGAGCAGATCTGGATTGATGTAGTCCAAGTCACGAGGATTAGTACTCAAAAGCAGTTCGTCCGGCTGTTCGTACATCATTGGAGATTTATTTGCTCTTTTGCCAGAGCTACGCATAGGGAAGTGAAATGCTCATAGGCAGCTCTGAACTCCGCCATGGTCTTTATGACCGAACCAAACTCCGGCCACTGCTCCTCTGAGATTCCACGAAGCCCATATGATTCTCCCGCGGGGATTGCCCCTACCGTTGCCAGCGTCTTACTCAGCTCTGAAGTTATCTCGTAGCTACGGACGAAGTCAGCGAGGTTTGATAGGCGCTCAACCAGTCCCTCTTCAGGCGGCCTAGCCGCAGCATTGCTGAAACACGCCAAATCGAAGTCTTTCCTTTCAGCGAAGAGTTGAACTGCGCGAGCATGATTTGGAAACTCAGTGTTGCACATGTTCGGGTACGCCAACGTATCGTACGTGTCCTCAGGAATCCTCTTGGATGCTGGAAGCACGTCCACAGACTCTAAGACAGACCTTGCCTGAATGCTGGTAAGGCCATATTCACGCTGGAGATAACCGATCCACTTACTCCTATTCTCGTCTGTGAAGAATGTCTGGTATACTCGCCTTGCAACAAGCGTCCCTGCCTTCCGGATATCGTTCTCAAGCTGCTCAGTCTCATCGCGGCGAAGGCCTGCCTCTTCAACTGATCTCAGAAATGCAGGATGCGTCAGAGACTTCAGGTTGCTGTAGGAACACATTTTGTCAGCCTTCGACTCGACTGACCCAAGTCCATCGAGCAAAGCAAGTAGATCGCCGTCCAAGCCCAGATCCTTGACAACCTTCTTCAGGAGGTCGAGGGCGCGTGCCTCTCCATGCATATCCCTGATCTTGGCGAAGGTCTTGGTGGCTTCAACCTCACGCAGGTGGCTCACCAATCGGCCGCCCATGTTTGTTTC
>CAZGZF010000033.1:0-6761 GCA_964529995.1 uncultured Candidatus Bathyarchaeia archaeon | reverse complement strand
TGCGCCCTGCGGGGCCAATGCCATCGCCGCCAAAGCGAGTAGATCCTCCTCGCCTCTCACTATCAGTATCGACTCTGGCTTCTCCATGGCTTCGCTGATAGCCGCCCACGCAGACATCTGTATCGTGCCAGCCGGGTTGCTGGTCCAGAACTTGTTCTTGGCCTTCACGCGCGAGCTCTTCGTCTCTCGTCTCATCACCCTGTTGTCAATGATGCTGAGGTCGACAGGTACGGAAGACTTCGCAACGAGCTCGGAAACAAAGTCCCCGACGCAGATGATCCTCGATGGATTGGCAGACTTAACAATCTGTTTCAGGCGGACTATGCTGCTCTCTCGAGGCCCTGGAATAAGCTCGCCCATGGGCGCCTTCAGTCTGCTTCTCAGGTCCTCTGGCAGTCTGAGCCTACGCAACTATCTCACTCGAACGGCGTACCTACCTGGGCTTTTGACTCCCATCTTGCCAGCCACCTCTGAAGTCTCAGGCCGAACAACTATCAGCAGCCCAGTCCAGTCATCACTCAGATTCGTAGACTTGCAGTTCGGACAGAACGGTCCATTACTCAACATGTGACAGTTCTTGCAAGCCTTCTCAGGCATCGCCTTTCTCCCCTCTCGCCTTCTTCACGTCCTCCTTGATCCACTCCAACTTTCCCAAGAACGGCTGGCGCATCGTCACTCCAATCTTTCCGCCAACTCCTCCCTTGGGGAAGCTCACCGCTATCACTCTGGCCCTCACCTGATCCCCCTTTGCCAGCTTCCTCTGGCTCTCCCTTCCAAGCAGGATCCCATGCCTCTCATCGTACGTAATGAAGTCATCCATCACTTGAGAGATGTGAAGCAACGCGTCTTCGACCCCGATCCTCACAAAGGCGCCGAAATCTGTGATCTCGATCACCTCGCCCTCAACCACCTCGTGAATCTGAGGGTAGAAGGTCAGAAGCTGGAACGTAGCCCTGTGATACGTGGAACCGTTCCCCGGAAGAACCTTCCCCACCTGGTCGATTTCCACATTCACAACAAGCACGACGTATCCAAGCTCTTCGTCCACCATGTTCTCGTACTTCATCCTGATCTGCTCTATGGCGACCTTGTCGAGGGGTTTCCCAAACTTTTCAGGAGGAATTCTGACCGTGTCCTCGACTGAAAAAAGCCTGAACATTTCCTTCAGGTCCCCTTCTTGCCTTTGACGCTTGACCCGTGGGCTCTAGACATAGGCCGGTTCGATACCCTCGATTGTGAGGCGTAGATCCTTTGTAACGTATATCACCGGGATATTAGCGTTCCTAGCTCTCTTCCGAAGTTCCTTATCTCCTGTGGCGACTATCCCTCCCACTTCTCGGGCAATTCGTGTGAGATAGTCATCCGTAGATTCTCCGGCGGCTGGTTTCCCCTGCCACTCCTTGCACTTCTCCGCTAGCTTCAACGCCAAGGTCGCATCACGCCCTCTCTGCGACTTCTCTCTGCTGATCCCTGACAGCTCCGCAACCACGGCCTTTGGCGCGATGAATTCGATTCTGCCCTCGAGTGCTGTCCCTATCTGATGAAAGACGTTGACCCGTCTTCGAGCCATAATCATGAACATGTTCGTATCTAGAAAGACCTTGAAAGCCAATAGCCAACACGTGCTTGAGACTACTTTATCTTGCCGACCCCGATGAGTCTCCAGCTTTCGCCTATCCTTCTGCTGAGGGCTACCTTGGAGGCGGGCTCAGCGCACACAGGTTTTCGAAGGGCGACATCGATCAGGTCTTCTCTTGCAGAAGTTACGACGCCCGAAGTCACACTTGTAGCCACGTTAAGGACGAGCGCCTCATTTGTCCTGATTTTCTGAACAGTGACCATGTTCTCTGTTCCGACAGCCTTCTCGAATAGCTCAACGTCAAGGGTCAACTTGTCCGATGATTCAGGGAGTGTGCCTAACCTCCCGACAACATTTCCAACCAGGCCATCAGACTTTGTCAAAGAGGAGTCCAGTGTGGAGCCAATCGCGACGAGCCCGCCGGAAGTTGCTTCTTTGACTGATCCTCCCCCGGTCTGGAGGCTTTGAATCGTCGTGGTTACAGGTTGGTATCGCACTTTTCCGCCGGACTCAGCTCCTATACCCGGTCTTATCTCGACTTCGTCACCGACCTTGAAGACGCCTTGAACTATTGAGCCGCCAATGACTCCGCCAACGAGATCTTTCGCCTGGGTCCCAGGCTTGTTCACATCAAACGACCTTAACACAAACATCTTCGGAGGTGCCGCAACATCTCTCTTCGGGGTTGGCACGTGTTTCTCCAGAGCCTCAATGAGGACGTCTACGTTCAGCTTGTGTTGGGCAGATACAGGTATGATCGGTGCCCTGCTCGCGACCGTTCCCTTAGCGAACTCTCTTATCTCCTTGAGGTTCTCCATTGCTCTTTCGCGATCAACTATGTCTATCTTGTTCTGAACCAACACGATGTTCTTCAACCCGGCAATCTCGGCTGCGAGCAGATGTTCTCGATCTTGGGCTTGAGGACACTTGACATTGCTCGCGAGCACGAACATGGCTCCATCCATGAGAGCTGCTCCTGAAAGCATTGTAACCATGAGACTATGGTGACCGGGACAATCGACGAAACTGACGGCACGTAGAAACTTCACCTCCGAGCCGTGCGTGGGACATTTCTCCTCCGTGGTGTAGCAGCCAGGGGGCCTACATTTCGTACACTTGTAGAACGCAGCGTCGGCGTAACCCACCCTTATTGTGATCCCTCTTCTCAATTCCTCAGAGTGCCTTGCCGTCCACACGCCCGTCAATGCTTGTACAAGAGTGCTCTTCCCGTTGTCAACATGGCCGAGGGTGCCTATGTTGCATTCAGGCTGTGGCCGAATGTCCTGGTCGTTTTTCTCTTGAGGA
This sequence comes from uncultured Candidatus Bathyarchaeia archaeon, assembly GCA_964529995.1. GTDB lineage: Archaea > Thermoproteota > Bathyarchaeia > 40CM-2-53-6 > JALHTG01 > JALHTG01. The sequence goes on along the minus strand of CAZGZF010000033.1, from coordinate 3,877 downwards.
GACAATCGGAATCGGCGTGTAGTGTGTGGGGGTTGAATAAAAACGTTGGCCGGTGGAAAGCAAAGTCACGAAAGGCTGTTTGACAGTCTCACTGTAGGAAGCGGGATCTCGCAAAGGTTTTCTATTGCGGCGTTCATTCAGGCAGAATCGTTGGAAGACCCAACAGAAGCGCAGCCGATTGGAGACTCGACTGATCAGGATGGGCGCAGAAGCAAACCTCTACCTGGCAAAATGGTTAGGCAGAGAGGTCATAGTGAAGGAAAGGATAAAGAAGTCGTATAGGCTGGGACCCCTCGACCATCAGATCAGACGTTATCGCACGGTTCATGAGGCACAAATGATGCACGAAGCAAAGAAGGCAGGAGTCTCGACCCCAGTCATATATCTGATCGATGAACCCAACTGCAGAATATTCATGGAGTATCTCCAAGGCCCCCGGCTGAAGGAAGCTCTCTCAGTCATGCGCCCAAAACGGAGACTTTCCATCTGCCATTCGGTTGGAGCCCTGATCGGAAAACTGCACAAGATGGAAGTCATCCACGGCGACCTGACTACTTCCAACATGATACTTGTCGACGAAGCAAAGATATCACTCATCGACTTTGGATTGAGTTTCCACTCTGGTCAGACAGAAGACCAAGGTGTAGATCTCCACCTCGTCAGACGCGCCCTGAATAGCACGCACTTCTCCTATGCCGAGCCTTGCTTCGAATCGGTCGTCAAAGGGTATCGGTCCGTGCTAGGGTCACGGTTCGCAAAGACTGTATTGACGAGAGCAAGAGAGATAGAGAGGAGAGGGAGATACTTTGCAGAGAGACAGGCCTGAGATCTACTTCGCAACATCGAACGTGAACAAGTTTCTTGAAGCTCAATCGATTCTTGCAGAGTATGGGCTGCAGCTGGTCCAGGCGGACCACAAGAGGTTTGAAATTCAGTCCGACAGCATCGAAGAGGTAGCCAGGGAATCGGCTAGGTCTGCAGCCTCCAAGGCCGGCGTCGCTACACTAGTCGAAGATGCCGGACTCTTCGTCGACGCATTGAGAGGCTTTCCGGGACCATACTCTTCCTTCGTCCATGCAACATTGGGCTGTGACGGTATTCTGAAGCTTCTGAACGGCATCTCGGACCGCAAGGCCAGATTCGTTTCGGCGGTCGCTTTCTGCGAGCCTGACAGCCAGCCTAAGTGCTTCTCTGGAGTAGTGGAAGGCGCAATAGTGACAGAGGCGAGAGGCATGTTTGGCTTCGGGTTTGACCCAATATTCGTCGCCGATGGTGCGGGCGACAGGACATTTGGCGAAATGCAGACCAACGAGAAGAACAGATATTCACATCGAGCAAAAGCTTTCAGAGAATTCGCCAGATGGTTCGTTGGCACGATCAAACCTTAAATAGAGACAGTTCCGCTGATACCTGATCCAAATCCAATTCGACGACATGAACAAGGTAAACCCATCATGGCTAGGCTGTACTCACATAAGCGAGGAAGATCCGGTTCCACCAGGCCTCTCAGCAAGAAGTCTCCAGCATGGTGCAAGTACAGCGCAGAGGAGGTTGAGGCATTGGTGATCAAACTGGCTAAGGAAGGAAGCAACGCGAGCACAATCGGAACAATACTCAGAGACCGGTATGGAATCCCGCTCACAAAGCCAATACTCGGAAAATCAATCCAAGACGTTCTCAAGTCTTCAGAAATTGCTCCCAAGATTCCTGAAGATCTAGAGATCTTGATGAGGAAAGCCGAGAGCGCAAGGAGGCACTTGGAGAAGAACAAGGCAGATAGCATCGCCAGGCGCTCCCTCACTCTGATTGAATCGAAGATATACCGTCTGGTCAAGTATTACAAGCAAGAAGGAGTCTTGCCTCGTCAATGGGAATACAAGCTGATGGCTGCCTCAGTTGTCTGAGCCAAAAAACCGTGACCCCAGCTCCCTAGAAGCCTGCGTATCCAAGTCGGCCGAGCTTGTACGCGAGCAGGCAAAGAAAGGGTCGCAAATTCTGGTGTTGAGCCACTACGACACGGATGGACTTGCCTCTGCCGGAATACTTGGAGCTGCACTGCTCAGGCTTGATGCTTCAACCCACATTCGCGCCGTGGAAGGCTTAGACGAAGAAACGTTGGCTCAAGCACTCACCGACACCGTAGACCTCGTAGTCCTCGCGGATCTAGGGAGTGGAATGCTTGAGCTACTGAATCAGAAAATCAGAAACAAAGCATTGGTCCTCGATCACCATCAGCCAGTAGGGCAACCAGACAGGAAAATCCTCCAAGTCAACCCACACGAGTTCGGCTTCGACGGGGCGAGAGAGGTGAGCAGCGCCGGAATAGCATACCTTGTCGCCCGAGCAATCGACGCCGAGAACCTAGACCTCTCAGTTCTAGGCGTCGTGGGAGCCCTCGGAGACATGCAGGATCGAGGAGAAAAACGATCGCTACACGGGCTCAATTCCACCATAGTGGAGGACGGAGTGAAAGCAGGATGTCTCAAGCTTGACACGGACCTACTGCTGTTCGGAAGAGAGACGAGGCCGATTCACAAGGCGCTTGCGTACACGTCAAACCCTTTTCTTCCGGGACTCAGCGGCCAAGAAGACAAGTGCCTGGCACTCTTGACATCAGCCGGAATAGCTGTGAAGGAAGACGAGAGATGGCGAACCCTTGCAGATCTAGCTGACAACGAGAAGCAGAACCTTCTCTCTGCAATAATCCGAACCGTCGCGTCCAAGGGTGCCGCTGGCAAGGTGGCTCTCAACCTCATCGGCACAGTGTACACACTACCCAAGGAGGAGAGAGGCCTACCCACGCGAGATGCGAGAGAGTTCTCGTCCCTTCTCAACGCGTGCGGCAGAATGAATCGACACGGCCTGGCGATCAGCATCTGCCTCGGAGAAAGGGGCGGCCCTATGGACGAAGGTCAAACAGTTCTTGCCGAATACAGGAAGACCATAGCCCAGTACATGACTTGGGTGACAGAATCGCCTGATCGTGTCGAGGAACTCAACGCGATCTATGCAGTACACGGAGAGGAAAAAATCGATCCGAATATGACTGGGGCCATATCAACAATCTTGATCTCCTCCGGAACGTTCGATCCAATGAAGGCGATCTTGGTCCTGGCTAGAACACGCGAAGGTGAGCTGAAGATGTCTGCACGAGCAACAGAGCAACTCGTAATATCTGGAGTGAATCTCGGAAAGACCCTGCAGGACCTTACCTCCAAGTACGGAGGATCAGGTGGAGGCCACGACGTCGCCTCCGGTGGCAAGATCCCAACAAACGCACGAAAGGAATTTCTTAGCGAACTTGACTCAGAAGTTGAGCGAGTCATAAGGCAGAGAAGTTGAGAACGCGGATAGTGCTTGAGGCTGAAACTGCTAAGGAGGCAGAGGCGATAACAAGAGCGCTCAACCCAGATAACTCAGTTCTTCCGCACGGGATGAAGATATCTGTAAGATCGAAAGGATCAGACATCATAACCGAGATCAGATTCTCAGGGAGAATACAAACCTTGATGTCCACAATCGACGATCTCTTGAAGTGTGCTCAGGCCGCTGACCAGACCCTCAAGTCGCTATCCAAGACAGGAACTCTCCCTCTGTTCATCCCATCTGACAAACGTTTTTAAAGCTGCAGCTTAGGTAGGAAGGCTCTCGGTTGAGGGAGAGCCATGTCAAAAGCCACAAGGAAAGTCAGAGACAAGTGGCGCTCCAAGGACTGGTATTCAGTGTACACTCCCTCATACTTTGGCGAGCTGAACGTTGCACAGATCCCATGTGAAGACCAGTCAAAACTCGTCGGCAGGGTTGTTGAAAACACCCTGTATGACATTACGGGAGATTTTGCTCATCAGTCAACCAAGCTCCACTTCTTAGTCACCGG
>CAZGZF010000032.1:0-6774 GCA_964529995.1 uncultured Candidatus Bathyarchaeia archaeon | reverse complement strand
TGGTTCCTCTCACACCAACGACTTCTTCTCACGGTTTCACCTTCGCTATTGCAAGTACTCCGACAAGAGCCATCCCTGCGAGTATCAGGAACATTGGATCATATGACTTGAAGGCGTCCACGGCGAACCCTATCGCCAATGTCCCGACAAAGTTTCCCACATATCCGAGCATATCGATCAGCCCTGAGCCGGCCCCTACCTGCTCCGTGGGCACCAAGACGGAAGGATAGGCGAAGTACAGTCCTCCGGCAGAGTAGAACAGGGTGAACAGTGAAGCAAGCAACCATAATAGCAAAGTGAGGTCGCGAACCGACGGGAGGGCTATCAAGATCGGAACAGGTGCCAGAAGCGAAGCAGCGATCACTATGCTCTTTCTTCCCTGTAACTTGGTGTCTGAGATCCATGTTCCCACGAACATCGAGGGAATGCCAGGAAGGGAAATCAGGCCGGCGAGGGCTGAGGCGAACACGAGCGTCATGCCCGCGCGCTCGACTAGGAACGTTGGCAACCAGACCAGTAGTCCTCGGATCGCGCCTGAAAGCGCCAGATAAGTCGCCCCAACGAGCCATATCTCGCGCTTTCTCAACAGCTCAAAGAATGCTCTCCGAGACCATGTGACCTTGGGCAGCGAACTCGACGGATTGTCCCTTGCAAGCATGATGAACAGGAATGATGTCGTAACGAGTATCGCGGAGGGAACCTGAAATGCAGCCTTCCAACTGAGGAATGAGGCGAGATATCCTGTGAGGACGTATGCGGCTGGAGGCCCGAGAGCCGGTGGGATCGACAGGAGGCTCATCACGAATCCCATCTTCTCCCGGGGATACCAGTTCGCCATGAGCCTAGTCAGAGGCCCCCACGCCATCCCTTGTCCCAACCCGTTCACGAACTGGATGACCATCATTGAGGCGAAAGATGTGGAGTTGGCGAAAAGAAGGTTCATTGTAGCTGATATTATCGCGCCGAGAGCTATGATCACTCGTGGCCCTAACATGTCGCCCAGAACCCCTGCGGGAAGAAGAATCAGAGCATAGGAGACGAAGAGCATCGAGCCCAACGCTCCGGCCTCGGAGTGGGTCAATTCGAGCTGTATCATCAGCAACGGTAGAACGGGCGGAAGATTGAACCTGCAGAAATAGTACGCCTGATACTGAATTGAGGCCGAAAGAAGTGTCTTCGCAGCGTTTCTGCTTTTCATCTGTTCAACCTACAAGTGTCTCTCGGATTCAGTATTCTGTTGTTATGTCGATCAATCCTTTGTCTCTTGCAAGGTAGTCCGCGAGTCTCAGGACGCCGAGTGATACTATGTAGAAGACGCCCGTATACGCCGCCAAGACGGCTATGTCATTCAGGATCTCGGCTGGTCCAACTCCAAACATCGAAGCCCTGACAGCCTTCATCCAATATGTCAGAGGAAGAACCTTGGACACGACCTGAGCCCACGGCGGCAATGCCGAGACAGGGAAGAGGACCCCGCAGAAGAGGTAGAAGATTCCTGCGACTGCCTCGCCCACCATTCCTGCTCCATGCCTCGCTGTCAGAAGTGCCACACTCGCCAGGATGAGGCCGAAAGAGGAGATAGCTACAAGCCCAATAATCAACGATAGCCCGAGCGCGGCATAGTTGATTAAGAATATGTCAATCGGCATCTGCAGAACAGCGACACCGAAGAGGAGAGAGATCGCGACTGAGATCAGCGCCATGAGCGCGGTGCTGAAAGCCCTGCCCAATAGGTAGACATAGAGGCTTGCGGGGGAGATGTAGATGCACTTCAAGACCTCGTAGTGTTCTCGGTCTTCGTGGATGACCCATCCCATCGAGAGCATTATCTGAGCCACAAGAATGAAGAACGTGTTTCCCACGAACACATATGAGAGATAGTTGGGGTCAGTGTTTTCTCCGACTTGGCTTCCTACAAGAAACAGGAAGATGACTATGAGCATGCCTGCGATGGGCCTGATCACCGAGTAGATGGCGAACAGCAAAGGATCAGTCCAGTTCGCGTCAACCTTCCACCCCAGCCAAACCGAATGCCTAAACGATCTGGCAACGTCTTTCACTGCCATCGCAACGTCAACCTTCCTTCTCTACGTCCCATATCCTCCATGAACCGCAGCGTCCACTTTGCAGCAAGAAGAAGAACAACCGTAAAGATCGAAAGAACCGCGATATGGAGGGAGACATCCGCAAAACCCGCGCCTTGGATCAGAATCTTCCTGACCGCGTCCAGTCCGAATGTGACTGGGATCAGTGAGGCAGCAACTTGGAGCCAGAAAGGTAGGAACTTGACAGGGAAGTAGAAACCCGAAAGGAAGTAGATAGGTTCCTGAAGAAGATGTGAGGTATGCCAGGCTTCTCTTCCATACATCAGAAAGACTGAGGCGAACACCATCCCCAGAGAATAGAGAGCAGCCATCGTCAATGCGAAGACGACTACAGCTGCAAAAGGATCGCCCATGAGGAACTCCACGTGAAAGGCGAGAACTCCTACTAGGAGAATCCCGAGGGCTCTGAGCGTAGTATTGAAGATCCCCCCGATCGCCATTCCCAAAAGCATGGCCATTCTGGAGATCGGAGCGATCAGAAACGGTTCGAGGTTTCCCGTCTCCTTCTCCCAATAGAGTTGGGCTGCCATATTCCAGAGAACATTCAGCCAGAACGCGATCATCGCCCCTCCTACAACGACGAAGCCCGTAAACTCTGGCGGTGCATTCATGACCCTGTAAACATAGATGTAGGCGCTCAGGGTGAGCATCGGAAGAACGGTATCCCAGATTACCCAACTCGGCTCCCTGACTCCCCCCATCAACCGTACATATGTCCTGGCGATTATTGTACGGAGATTTCTCTCCAGATCACTTGAGAGTGCGATCCGGCTCACTCCAGTCCCTTCCCGACAAGATGTATGAAGACATCCTCCAGAGTAGGCTCAGGCGTACTAATCGACAATATCCTAGAGCCTGATATCTTCAACGCGGACTCAATTTCCGAAGCGACCCCCTGATCCGACAAGACAAGCTTCAATGTTGAAGTGTCGCTCTCGATCCGGTGTGTCCACGACAGACCTACTACGCCTTTGATGGTTTTGAGCTTCGTGTAGTCACCGCCTCCGGCCACATCAAACTGGAACACCGTCTTATCCTTCACCATCGCCTTCAGACTTGAGGGCTTGTCACATGCCACAACTCTTCCCTCATGGATAATGCCAACGCGGTCGCAGAGCTCATCGGCTTCAGCCATGTAATGCGTTGTGAGAAGGACGGTCTTCTCTGGCTGGGTGTTCACCCAGTTCCTGATGTACCCTCGAATGTGCTTCGCCGAAAGCACGTCCAGCCCAAGCGTCGGCTCGTCGAGGAAGAGAACTTCGGGATCGTTTATGAATCCTCTAGCAACGTTCAGTCTCTGCTTCATCCCTGAAGAAAGTCTATTCATCCTTGTCTTAGTTTGATCCTCCAAGCCAACTGTTTCGAGAAGCTCCTTCACTCTGGGCTTGGCGACGTCGCCTCTGATACCGTACAGTTGAGAGAAGAACCAGAGATTCTCAGAGACGGTCAGAATACCGTAGCCTGGAGTCTCTCCCCCAGTTACCATGTTGATTTTCCTTCGAACAGAATTTGCCTCCTTGACTACGTCGTGCCCACGCACGAAAGCCGAACCGCTGCTAGGAAGAAGTAACGTGCAGAGAATCTTGATCAGGGTTGTTTTCCCAGCGCCGTTCGGACCCAGAAGGCCGAACAGTTCTCCTGTTCTAATTTTGAGGTTGACCTCATCGAGCGCTTTCACTATTCGGGCGGACCCGCCATTCCTTCCGCTCTTGAATATTCGTGAAACGTTGCGTGTCTCAACGGAGTTCTCCATGAAACGCTTCGCCAAGTGCTGAACTAGGCTCACCAGAAGTCGGGACGTGCCGTAGATAAGCGTAGCTCAAAGAATCAGTTCCGTGAATAAGGAAGACCATCCTAGAAGCGAAAAGTTCTGCCTAGACGAGTTCGATCTCCACGAAAACTGACTCAGGCGTCTTTATCCTCATCAAACGTTTGAGGAATCGCTCATTCGGGTCGACATCAACCAAGCGCTTGTGGATCCTCATCTCGTACTTGTCCCACGTGTGGGTTCCTTCGCCGCACGGGCTCTTCCTCGTTGGCACGACGAGCCTTTTGGTTGGAAGTGGAATAGGTCCCCTAAGCTTGACGCCTGTCCTCTCTGCCATCTTGCCGATCTCGTCGCATATCGAGTTCAGATCCTTTGGATCTGTGCTCGACAGACGGATCCTCGCCTTACTGACCATCCCGAAGGTTTACACTCCAACCTAACTGAATCGGACCAACTACTAGAACCTGGAGGTGTTTAAAAGTATTGAGGACCCGCTAAGCTTTCTCAGTGATCTGTTGAACAACGCCGACTGCTATCGTTGATCCCATGTCTCTGACGGCGAACCTTCCGAGCTGCGGAATCTCTGAGTAGCTCTCGATAACCATGGGCCTCACAGGCCTCAACTTCACCAAGGCACTATCACCAGTTCTGAGGAAAGACGGCTTCTCCTCTGTTACCTGCCCTGTTCTCGCATCGATCTTCTGCAATAGCTCAGAGAATGTCACCGCCATGGTTGATGTGTGTGCATGAAGGACAGGTGTGTAGCCCGCAGCGATTGCCGTCGGGTGCTGAATCACTATGATTCTGCCAACGAACTCCTTCACTACTGTAGGTGGCTTGTCAGGATGTCCCGCGACGTCTCCTCTGTGAATATCCGTTTTCGCGATTCCCTTCACGTTGAAACCTACGTTATCGCCAGGCACAGCCTGTGGAATCTGCACATGATGCGTCTCAATTGACTTGCATTCTCCGGTAGCACCTGCAGGATTGAAGATCAACATGTCGTTCGTCTTCAAGATCCCAGTTTCGACACGTCCCACTGGGACCGTACCGACTCCGGTAATTGTGTATACGTCTTGAACTGGAAGCCTCAGAGGCTTGTCCGTAGGCTTCGGAGGAGCTACAAACGTGTCTAGGACCTCGATAATAGTGGGGCCCTTATACCACGGTGTCTTCTCGCAAAGCTTCACAAGGTTGTCCCCAAGCCAACCCGACACGGGAATGAAGTTGATCTTGGATGTGTCAAAGCCAACTACCTTCAGGAGACCATCAACTTCCTTCTGGCACGCGTCGATTCGTTCCCTTGAGTAGTTGACTGTGGCGTCATCAATCTTGGACAATGCAACGACGAGCTGATTCACACCTAATGTCCTTGCAAGGAATGCGTGCTCCCTCGCCTGACCGCCCGGCCCGACAGCCACCTCGAACTCTCCTGTCTTCGTTGAGACGACAAGTATCGCGCAGTCTGCCTGGCTTGTGCCGGTAATCATGTTCTTTATGAAGTCCTTGTGGCCGGGGCAATCGATAATCGTGTAGAAGACCTTCGGGGTCTCAAACTTCCTGAAGGAAAGGTCAATGGTGACTCCTCTTTCTCTCTCATCCTTCAGGCTGTCCAATACCCAAGCGAACTTGAATGTGTCACCCATACCTGTCTTTTCAGATTCCTTTGCATAATCATCAATTGTCTTCCTGTCGACGTAACCTGTCAAGAAGAGTAAGTGGCCTGTCATCGTGCTCTTGCCGTGATCCACGTGCCCGATCACCACTAGGTTCAGGTGCGGCTTCTCGGATCCACTCAAGTCGGTATACTTCCTCCGAATTTCTTGCGGTTCTAGTTTAAGACAAGTCCGGCATATTTAACCTTTGACTCAAAAATCTGACTTCAAAAGAAGCAAAAAGAGGGAATCCATCAGGTCCTAGCGTGATGAGAGCGCGACTCGCTCTATTTCGTCTCTCTTCCGAATTGCCAGACTCTTGGTGTCCCTTTGGGCTGCCGCAACTATTTCATCGGCTAGGCACTCATCGACGGTCTTGGGATTGCTGAATGCTGCCTGCCTTGCTCCTTCGCTGATAAACCTCAGAGCCAGATCAAGTCTACGTTGAGGCGCCATATCCACGGCTTGATGATACACAATCCCTCCATAGCTCACTCTGGTGGTTTCCTCGCAGGGTGCAGAGTTCTCAATGGCATTGAGAAGAATCTCTATCGGATTCTTTCCCGTCTTCAAGTGGACAATCTCAAGCGCGTTCTTGACCATCTCGATTGCCTTGGCCTTCTTTCCCCCTTCTCTTCCATGCCTCATCATGTTGTTGACCAATCGTTCCACAATATTGATCGAAGACTTCATGAATCGCTTGTGTTCGTGTCGCCCGCCCGTGTGCGGAGTCAGAGCCGGCCTGAGCGAGATGTATCGCTGCAGTCCGCGATCTGCCACTTCTATACCTTGGGTGCTCCACTTTCCGAAGAGTCTGATTTCAGGTGGAGCTTTCCTTGATTCCCTACTCAACTATTTTGGGCACCTGTCAATTTGGAATTTTGGCTTGCTAAGTTGGCTTCACGTCTCAAATAAGCATTTGGGGTTAGAAGGTAGCGGTGGCGACATCCCCGCAGGATGAGCGCTCCTCTCGGCGCAGGTGTCTCAGCTCCCTCCTACACCTCGTTATCCTGCCAGCGCCGAGGTGTCTACTTTACGACTGTTCTCTTCCGAGCCTGGTCGGGTTCAGCAGCAAGCAAATAGCTTCTTTCCTTCGAAAGAAGCTTCTGCTCCATTGGCCTGACAGGGCAAGATGTCATTGTCAGCAACTGAGGCCTACATCCGTTCGGTGGCGCCTCTCCCGCAGGTTAACGGATCCCTGCATGTAGCCGATTTCAGGCAACAGGGAACGGCTATCTCCCCGATC
>CAZGZF010000031.1:0-6837 GCA_964529995.1 uncultured Candidatus Bathyarchaeia archaeon | reverse complement strand
GCGGGGGGTGGGATTCGAACCCACGAAGGCCTGTGCCACAGGATCTCGCATCAGGCCGATCTTAAGTTTGGCACCATCTTGTGCAGATGGCCCTGCCCCTTTGACCTGATTCCCGCCTTGAGATCTCCGGGTCTCGGGAACCCCCGCCATACAGAGAGCCACGCATCTCGAAGATAAGCTTGCTCGAGATCCTTGGCGAACTTCCATAGGCCGTGAGTGGGCCAAGAGGCGTAACGATAGCATTCTGGGTGGATGTTGAGCGCAAAATCAACAAAACTCTAATATACCGTCCAACCACCTATACATTGTTCTTAAGGGCATATCGATGATGCCCTCAGCCAAAAAGGAGCACAAGAAAATATGACAGAAGAGAAGAGGCTATTCGCGCGCAAGGCGACTGGTTTAGTCAGAGAGATCGGTTTCCTTACGGCAATAATCATCGTCATCTGCAACGTTGTGGGCTTAGGATGGCAGAAGAGGCTGTTCCAGTTCACCGGACCAGCCATCGTACCTGAATCCGCCTATGTTGCCGGGCTACCTCCGATAACCATGGCTTTCATCATCGTCGGGATAATAGTGTTGCTCACGGTCTATGTCTTCGCTGTGCTGGGCGCAGCCATGCCTCGGTCGGGTGGAGGCTACGTCTATATCTCCCGAATCATACATCCGAGCGTAGGCTTTCTCGCATCTTGGGTTGAGTACTTCAGCATCGCCGTTTCATACGGGCTGATTGGCACAGCAGTCTTTGAGGCGATTCTGATCTACGCCTGGATGGCAGGATGGGGAACCGCGTGGGCGACTGCTGAGTTTCTCCTGGTGGGAGGCATGGTAATCGTCGTACTGTTCGCAGCCATAGCCTACTTCGGAGTTTCGATGGCGGGAAGGCTACTCCAAGCGATGTTCTGGATTCCAGCCGTTATCACGGTATTGCTCTACGGGATTATGCTCACGGCAACACCGTCCGCTATGGAAGCGGGAATCAAAGCCCTAACGGGCGTGACGGCTACAGACTTCACAAAGATGGCCATAGCGCAAGGCATGGGTAAGAAGGTGGTAGACTATTGGGGTGCTATGGCGACGGGTGCCATCGGAGCATACTGGGCATACATTGGTTTTGCTGCGTCAACATTCGTTGGAGGAGAGGTAAAGGAAGCAGGAAGGGCTCTTCCAAGGACGCTTTTCGCTGCAAACATCTTCATCATATTCCTGTACATCTCTATCTCGTATGTCGCTGCGAGAGCGGCAATGATGGTTGGCAAGGTGGGAGACTTCTCTTTCTTCAGTTCCTACGCCTTCCTATCCTATGGAGGAGGCCAACTCCCAGCGGGCGTGGGCAAAGCGTGGATGCCAAACATCGCAGGATTTGCCGCGGCCGGGATGGGGCAGGGATGGTTTCTAGCCGTTATCCCGATATTCGCAGCTCTCTGGGTTGCAAATGACATTCCCCCCTTCATTCTGACATCGTCAAGAATCATCTTCGCTATGGCTTTCGACCGAGTACTGCCAGAGAAGATTGCCGAAGTAAATGAGAGATGGCACTCCCCGACGACTGCAATAGTAATCACTATGCTCGTAGCCTTCATAGGGAACTTCGCTGAATCAGACATATTCGTGAAGTATCCGGTGCCAGTCCTCACGACTTACATAAACTCGGGAGGAGCCGTGGCGGCTACAGACATTTGGGACACAATATTCTTCCTGCTCGCATCTCTGGCAGGGCTTCTATTCGTATTCAGAAGGAAGGAGATCTACGAGAAATCTCCGTTCAAGCCTGGCAAAGGGGCTATGGCCGCGATAGGCCTAATCGCCACAGTCGCAAATGTCTACCTCTTGTACCTGATCACCATCGGCTATCTGATTCCCGAACCATGGATATTCACCATCTTCCTGCTGATCGTGGGAGCAGTCATGTACTACTATTACAAGAGCAAAGGCGCAAGAGTCGGAGTGGACTACGCCACCATCTACGCGCAGATTCCTCCAGAATAGACCTCCTTCCCCCTTTTTTCGGCTGTTTCACTGAGTTTTGCCACTATCCTCTCTCAACCTCCAGATACCGAACTCCCCAACGGTCTCCATCGTCTCAACTGGCTGATACCAACGCTTCTTGCTACCGACAACTGCTCTCAGTTTCCAGCCTGTCGTCTTTGCTTCTGAGTCTATCCGAGCCAGCAGAGACTCGGTCTTCAAAAGAAGCTTTGACCTTTCTTCTTCTGAGATGCCCGAAAGCTTCGGCAGTAGCGACTTGATTCCTTGAAGATTGGATGTGACAGTATACCAGAAGCCCCAATCATCAGATAGTAGCCTTGCGATCCGGTCCACATTGACCGCTTCGGTTACGTCTCCCGCCTTCAGGTCATGAGCAATCAGCAGGAGGAGAGTATCCTTCAAATCCTTTTCGCTGAAGCTTACGATCTGAAGTTTCTCGAGAAGAAGATCGGTCACGGTTATTGTAGGTGAGTCAATCTCAAGTCTCCCTCTGAAGTCGATAGGATGATTTGCAACGATCAACTTGTCGAAGAAGACATCGACGAAGAACCACCCCTTCTGATGGAAATAGATCTGTCTCTCTGACGCGGCTGTCGAAAGCGTTGCCCTTCGCTTCGAGTACCCTAGCGAGGCGAAGAACCCTTTCATCTGATCTCTCTGCTTCTTGTAGCTCATGAAGTCCAGATCGCTGAACTCTTGCCCCCCATTCGCGATGCGACCCATCCTTGACGCAAACTCGCTATAGTCAAGGCAGTGAAGCCTAATTCCGACCCCGCCCATGGCCCGCAGAACTAGCCCTCTTCTATTGGCTTCCTCGACGATCCTGCGAGATTCGTCGAGGAATACGTACGAAGGAACAATCCCGCCCCATTCGGCCGGTAGCTCAACAAACACTTCCTCACCCATAGACTAACCCGCCAAGTTCTGGGTCGGCGTAGTACCATATCCCAGAAATTGAAGAGTGACGGCCAACCTTTTTTAGTTGCCGGCCTGTGAGGTGAACTCCATGCCGTCATCGACACAAGATATCATCGCTCGGACTGAGAAGGAAGTCATGACAGGGAGAGGCAGATGGATAGCCGACTTCAACGAATCCTTTCGAGACTTCAGGGTGCAAGACGTCATGTTCGACGTTCTCATCAAGGGAAACACGAGGATGAAGGGCTTCATTCTATCGCGCGTGTTCTCGCACTTTCTGAATCCCAACTATGAAGTCGCCTTTTTCATCCTCTCAGTTAGCCCCGGCAAAAGGATTGACCGGAGGCATCTGCAGAGGCCGTTGTCAGCGATACAGTGGTACATGGAACGCAACTATGTCAAATGGTCTTGGCTCGTCGTGGTCGGGGAAGGGCTTGATGAGACCATCAGGAGAGCAGTTGAGAGCGTTGCCGATCAGAGTATTGGGGTAGTGTACATAGATTCTGCCTCTGGAGAGACTATCAACAGCAACTCTTACTTGGGAAGACAGATCAGGAAATATGTCAAGGTCTAGGGCACGAACATGATGAAAGCTCGTTCACCTACACAATTCTCATCATTCTTCAAATCCTTCTTCGCGATTTTTGCGGTTCAGGCTTTAGTGGTGCTGATTATTCCATACGAGGTAGTCGCGCCTATCCGTGTGCAGGTCCTTGTCTTCAATATATCATCGTCTTTGCTCTTGGGCTGGGCCCTCTACAAGCGAGCAAGTCACCTGACTTTTACCTATGATGAGACTGTCTTCACGCTTAGGAAGGGAAAGGAAGATGCGACCACACACAGATGGACAGACTTTACAATGGTCTCTTTGGCCCGTACCGAGCACGGGGACTTTTTCGTGAAACTACACAGAAATGAGGATTTCTTCACGTTGCCTGTGTCAAAGCTAAAGCTCGACCCATTTCGGTTTCGAGATGAAGTGACGAAGCTCGTTCGATCGCACCGTTAGGCTTCAGGACAAGGGGGGAGACTGATCTAAGCCTCTACCCTCTGAAGCCTACTCACCTTATCTCGGTCCAACTCCACTAGGTACGCTCGAAGAATTCCTTCTCCGTACTCGCTACCCGGGTTTAAGCATTGAGTCCTTCCGATCCTGATGAATCCTGAGCTTTCGTGAATATGGCCGTGCAGGCTGAGAAGAGGTTGATGCTTCTCGATCATGGTGCGAACCGACTTTGAACCTACAGGGACCATGTGTGGCCTTCCGTGCAAGTAGACCGGTGTGAGGTCGGACTTCAACTCTGGAGCATAGTCTATCTGCGAGTCATATGGTGGACAGTGAAAGCAGAAGACGGCCGTCGCCATGTTTCTGATCTTGGTGACCGTTCGTTCAAGCTTCTGCATAAGCTCCTCTTCGCCACATTCTCTTGGCGTATTCCAAGGAGTTGGGTTTGACCACCCACAACAGGCAACCTCGTGCTCCTCATCAAGTGATACAACCTCTTCCTCTCCATATGTGACTCTCGGGTCTGCCCGTATCACGTCATCGATCGCAAGTGTGTCATCGTTGCCAGGGGTCAGAACTACGCGGCATTTGGCAGGCACTTTTTCAGGCACGAGTCGCAGCCATTGGCTCATTACGTCAACTTGAAGCTCCGCGAAGATCTTCTCTCTCAATTCCTCGTCAGCAAAGATCCTCTTTGCTTCCTCAGCGGTAGTCCTGTACGGAAGATAGCTCAACTTTCGAATGTCCTTCTCCAGCTCTGGAAGCTCTTTCTCAGACGCGGTCCTGCGTTGACCTAGAACTATAGCCTCGAAGGTTCCGTCCTCATTTCGGAAGACTGGAACGATCAGCTTCCCAGTCATATCACCGCTGATTACAAGGGCGTCAAGGTCAAAGTACTTGGCAGAGTTCAGGAACTTCCTCCAAACAACTTCAGAACCATGAAGATCCGTCGAGAAGAGGAATCGAACTTTAGCCAGCGGTCTAGCACCTACCTCTGGACTTCTTCAACGACCGTATACCATTTCTTGCTTGTACCGATCTTTGCTCTCAGCTTCCATGGCAGGGTCTTAGGTTCCTCTTCGATCCTTGCAAGGAGCCTCTCAATCTTCTCAGCTATGTCAAGCTGGTTCTGACCATCAATTGCAGCGTATCTCGGCAGCATATCTTTCACTCTTCTGAGATTGGTTGTCACCGTGTAGTAGAATCCCCAATCATCTCCAAGCGCTCTCGCCAGTTGGTCCATGTTTATGGTTTCGTTGTCATGTGAGTCAAGCGAGTGCTCCTGCAGAAGGACAATGGTGTCTTGGATGTCCTTCTCATTCAGTTCGACTATCTGCATTTTCTGAAGCAATAACTCTGCAAGAGGGATTGTCGGGCTGTCCTTTTCGAGTCTCTGGTGAAAGTCGATGGTGTGGCACATCTGAAGTTTATCAAAGAAGATGTCTATCGCCTTGTTCCCCTCAGCGTCGTTGAATATCTGCCTGTTCCTTCCTGTGGC
The DNA here is from genome assembly GCA_964529995.1 of uncultured Candidatus Bathyarchaeia archaeon. Lineage (GTDB taxonomy): Archaea > Thermoproteota > Bathyarchaeia > 40CM-2-53-6 > JALHTG01 > JALHTG01. The sequence continues at coordinate 1,426 of CAZGZF010000031.1, read as the reverse complement.
CCCAGTCATCATAAGGCTGACGTAGGGTGTGTATCCCAGCTCGGTCATCAGTCTTTTCGTGAGAGGCCTGAACTTACCATAAGTCACGAAATCCATGTCATGCTTCGGGGTTCTGCCAAGTGTTTCGTAGAGGTCTTGAAATCTGTTACAGTGCATTCGGATCGCAGCGCCTCCCATGAGCCTCAAGGGGATCTGCCTTCTGTCGGCTGCCTCTATGATGCGCATGGCCTCCTTTGCAAAGTTCTCGAAACTACTCAACTGATTCACTTCAGAATTCAGAATCATGAATAGTAATGATCGTTGTCGCAATTACACACGGTTCTGTTGGACAAGCCGAGTCACAACTATTTGGAGTCTCAAGGTGAACTTCCGCCTATATTAAACTGATTTCGGAGGTCGATATTGTCTCACTCTTGCTGTGTCGTCTTCATTTACGGGCTTAGCTATCCTGTTTTTCGTGATCTCCTCGTCTTCTGTTCAAATCTTGAGTACGCGTCCAAGATGGCTACGTATGATTTCTCGCACTTGGCCAATCCGCCAACCTTCTCGTTTCCTTCAACCACGAAGTACTCGTTTGGTGAGTGTGCCATTCCACCATGCCCTAATCCGCCCCCTACAAAGGGCAGGTAGAGCGGCCCTTGGTTGAATAGGTAGAACGGTGCGCTTCCGCCCATGTGCGGCCAAACCTCAGGCTCGCACCCGAAGCTGCGGTAGGCCTGTATTGCGGCCTGTGCCAGTGGTTCCTTAACGCTGGTTTTCGCCCAACTGTAGCCAGCCTCTAATTTCCGAATAAATATGTCCTTGTATCCCATTCTGTCGAGATGCCTCCTGATCTTCGGCAATACCTCGCTGGGTCTCTGATTCGGGACTAGGCGCACATCCATCTTGACGGTCACCTTGTAGGGTAGAACAGTCTTGGTTCCAGGTCCTGTGTAACCGCCCCAAATGCCGTCTACATTCAGCGTCGTGGAGTAGAGATACTTCAGTAGCAGTTTCTTGCCGTGTAGGTTGTCGATGAAACGTTCCACCTTGATCATGTCCTTTACCGTTTGCTCGTCAAATGTCTTCGCAAGCCTGTCGACGAGCTCCAGGTCTTCCCTGCTCGGAGGTTTCACATTCTCATACCATTTGTCAATCAGGATCTTGTTTCCATCCTTGGAAGTCATGGTTGAAAGGGCGCGGATCATCCTCCAGACCGGACTGTCAACCCAAGCCTTATTTCCACTGTGAACGTCGTACTCCGTGGGGCCCTTCCTCCAAAGCTTCCCAGAACATTCAAGCTCGAAGTACACTATCCCCTTGACGCCGAGCGACATACGAACAGTTCCCTTCTGATCCTGCGCGGCTCCCGGAAAGAACACAGCATCAGCATCCTCCAACTTGTCCTTGTACTTCCGCACGAACTGAGGCAGGTGCACGCTTCCCA
>CAZGZF010000030.1:0-6845 GCA_964529995.1 uncultured Candidatus Bathyarchaeia archaeon | reverse complement strand
GCGTGATGTTGCCGTCTGTCTGTATGTTGAACATCGTCCAGCCTGCTCCACATCTCAGTCTTGTAGGCTCGTTCAGAAGTAGCGATTGTGTAATTCCTAACAAAGGATAGATTCTAAGAACCTCTGCTCGGTCCTCCATGTGTCTTATCCATGCATTGACGAGTCTTCTGACCTCAGGGTTGTACTCAGTTCTCAACCATGTCGTGAATTGCTCCTTGTCGTAGTCGTTATGCCAGAAGAGAGCATCGAGTTGCCAGTGAATGGAGTTGAAGTATCCGTTGAAGACTAGGAATAGAACTTCGCGATCAATCTTTGTCTTGTTACTGACCGTCATTCTGGCGACTATTTCGCCAGTGAACATTCTTTCGCGGATCTCTTTGATGTTCTGGAGCACTTGATCGTATACGCCTTTTCCCCGGTAGTAGTCAGTTATCTCTTTGTCACCGTCAATAGAGACCAAGATTGTGCTGAGCCTATGGAGACACCGAGAGCTCAATTCATGAAGAAGTGTGCCATTGGTCTGGAGAATGAAATTCCGGGCTGGCACCGTGTCGATGATCTTTTCCAGAAGATCCGTTCGGAGGAGTGGTTCTCCTCCGTATAAGACAATGGTGGGATCAGGGTCTTCTTGACAGAATCTTTCAAGATCGGCTATGTCATACTTGATTGAGCTAGGGACAGAGTAGTCTATCGTGAGGTGCCCCAGATCCACTCCGAAGTCGTTGCAGCACTTCTCGTAGCAGTATCTGCACTTGAGATTGCAGTTCGAGGTAAGCGTTACATAGTACTGCATCTCAGGTTCATCAACTTCTGCGCATCAGTCTGCGTTAACGGAACCCGACTTCTCATTCAGCCGTGACTTTCCCGGTCGGACTTTGTTCAGAAGCTCAATAAGAATATTGACCCTGATCGATCTCATAGACTGAAAGACTGATTCGGTATTCAAAATGATGCTGTGGCTTGTGCCAACGCCGTAAGGCGACTCCAATCTCTCCGTCGAACTGCTCTAGGTTTTCGCGTACTTTGGCATCGTGCTTATCCTTCAGACAATGAGGGTTCTCAACTCTGACAAGAGATGGCTGCCTAGGCTACTTGGACACATGTTTCCAAGCTGCTCATGACCATGGCCTCGGTATCGTTGAAAGGTTTTTATAGAAAATCACTTTTCAGAGCGGCACGTATTCGAACTAGGGACAGGCGGAATCAACAGTGGCGGAAAACAAGACAATTGAGTCGATCATGAAGGAAGTAAGGAGGTTTCCTCCGAGTGAAGAATTCAGGAGGCAGACGATCATCAAGAGTGAGGAGGAATATCGGAGAATATACACGGAATCCATCCGCGACACTCCGAAGTGGTGGGAGAACCATGCTGACGAGTTAGATTGGTTCAGGAAGGGATGGAAGAAGGTTTTCGAGTGGGACGTAGACGAGGCGAGGTTTACGTGGTTCAAGGGAGGAAAACTCAACGCCTCGTACAACTGCCTGGACAGACATTTGAAGAGTTGGCGAAAGAACAAGGCGGCGATCATCTGGCAAGGTGAGCCTGAAGGTGACGTCAGAGTTCTCACCTATCAACAGCTTTACAGTGAAGTCTGCAGGTTCGCCAATGTTCTGAAAGCCATGGGAGTCAAGAAGGGAGATAGGGTCGCGATCTATCTTCCGATGATACCTGAACTTCCCATAGCAATGCTCGCGTGCACGAGGATAGGCGCAGTACATAGCGTAGTCTTCGGAGGCTTCAGCGTTGAGTCACTCCGTGATAGAATAAATGATAGCCAATGCAAGCTCCTGATCACCGCTGACGGCTCCTACCGACGCGGAAAGATCATTCCACTCAAGGCCAGTGCCGACGCAGCTGTGGCTGCCTGCCCGAGCATTGAATCCATGATCGTAGTCAGAAGGCTTGGCGAAGATGTAATGATGAAGAGTGGCCGCGACTTCTGGTGGCATGAAGAGACCGAGAAAGTTCCAGCCAAATGTGACCCTGAAGTCATGGATGCCGAGAACACGTTGTTCATTTTGTATACGAGCGGCAGTACTGGAAAACCGAAGGGTGTGCTTCACACAACAGGGGGCTACCTACTTTACACAACCTTGACGTTCAAATGGATCTTTGACTACCATGAGGAAGATACCTACTGGTGCACTGCCGATATCGGTTGGATAACTGGGCATAGCTACATCGTCTACGGGCCACTCTCAGCAGGAGCAACAACCCTCATGTTTGAAGGAGTACCAGACTATCCTGAACCCGACCGCTTCTGGCAAGTAGTTGAGAAGTTTCGAGTGAACGTTTTCTATACCGCACCAACAGCAATTCGCGCCATGATGAGAAGCGGCACAAGCTGGCCTGAGAGAAGAGATCTATCAAGCCTCCGTCTTCTCGGAACAGTTGGCGAACCGATCAACCCTGAGGCATGGATGTGGTATCACACAAACATAGGAAAAGGCGTCTGCCCAATAGTCGATACATGGTGGCAGACCGAAACGGGAGGAATACTGATTACTCCGCTGCCTGGAGCACATACTCTGAAACCGGGCTCAGCCAGCAAGCCCTTCCCAGGCATCGAACCTGCGATACTCAGAGACGACGGCTCTGTCGCAGCAGCGAATGAGGGAGGCTACTTGGTAATAAAGAAGCCTTGGCCAGGCCTGATGCGAACAGTGTTTGGTGCTCACGAGAAGTTCAAGGAGATCTACTGGTCTAGGTTCAAAGGAATGTACTTCACCGGCGACGGAGCCCGCCTCGATTCAGATGGTGACTATTGGCTGATGGGGCGAGTTGACGATGTCATAAAGGTCTCGGGCCACAGGATTGGAACAGCCGAGGTTGAAAGCGCTCTTGTAAGTCACCCACGTGTAGCTGAGGCTGCCGTAGTTCCTGTCCCGCACGAGATCAAGGGCGAGGCCATATACGCCTATGTCACGTTAAAGGAGGGCTCGGAGAGCTCAGAGGCCCTAAAGAAAGAGCTGGGTTTGCATGTGAGAACTACAATTGGTCCGATAGCTGTTCCTGAAACCGTACAGTTCGCGGAGACGCTACCGAAAACTAGAAGCGGTAAGATAATGCGTAGAATACTCCGAAAGATAGCTGCTGGAGAATCTGAAGACTTGGGAGATGTAACCACCTTGGCTGACCCAACCGTAGTTCAGAAACTGATCGAGCAACAAAAGGCGATCAGTCGATGATGACGCTGATGAGACTCTACGCCAAAAGCGACGTAGAAAGACTCTGGAATTCTGTCCTAGCAGAACTGGAAGGGTATGACTCAAAAGAAATAACCCCGTTCTACGCATCGCAAAGCGCTCAAGACTTCGTCACGGTCAGTCTATATGCAAAGAGCCCTGACAGCATCATGGAGTTCTTGACACAGCAGATCTGCCGCATCGATGACCTATCGGACTCACACACGATACCTTTGGTCAAGCCGGCTTTTCTTCCAATCCTGAAAGATACACCGGCAACGATGGAAAGATACACTGCTGAGGTTAAGGCCCACCCCAAGAACTACTCAAAACTCTACGAGTCGTTGATCGAGAATAAGTACGGGCGGGATCTCGTCCTTGCATACGTCGCGTATTTGTTCGGAGAGTACGACTTACTGCTCTCACTCCTAGCCAAAGAGAGGAAAGCAGCAGAAGAATTCATGAACTCCATGAAGAAGACGGGGGACGCGATAGAAACGAAGATAACCCCAATAAAGAGGACGGTGCTCTTGGCACGAAGAGAGGACTGGGATAGATTCAGAGCTCGACTTCTCCACAGACCCTCATGGCTCAAACATGATGTTGAGGCACTCTACGACTTCAACCTTTCCGTAACAGAATATGGATCTCCGTATTGATGCGCGGCATCGCTGAGCCGGGCCACTGGCCTGCGCTACTTGCCAGAAGCGATTCTCCAACTGGTCTTCGATGTCAAGGTCAACGCAGTGGACAAGACCGATAGAATCGCCGCCACAACGAATGCATAGACATAGCTTCCGGTTGAGTCGTGAACTACAGCTCCAACTATTGGCCCAATTATTCCCGCTACCCCATAGGCAGTGAACATCAGACCGTAATTGACGCCAATATACTTGGCGCCGAAAGTATCCGCAGTCGCCGATGGGAAAATCGCCAAAGTTCCTCCAAAGCAGAAACCGACTGTCGCAGCAGCAACGGCCAAGAGTGGGACCGTACCACCCATCTCTTTGAGCAAAAACATGACCACTGCATTCAGTGTGAACATAGCAAGCATTGTCCTTCTCCTTCCAACTCTGTCTGACACGAACCCCCAGACTATCCTTCCCCCTCCATTAAACAGAGCTAACACTCCGACGGCAGCTGCAGCCTCCGCTGCGGTTAGTCCTGATTCCTGTCCGAACGGAGACAGATGGCCAATGACCATCAGGCCAGATGAGGCTGCGAAGGCAAACATGGCCCATAACCTGTAGAAGGTTCCAGTCCGCACCATCTCCGTCCAAGTACTGCTGCTGTCCAGCGGCTTTCCGCTTGACGATGGCGGTGTCCAACCGGGGGGAAGCCATCCGCTTGGAGGATTCCTGAGCAGCTGACCGCCAGCCAATATTGAGACTAGATATATCATGCCGAGTATGGTGAACGCCTGTCTCCAGCTGCTTGCGGGAGATCCTAGAGCAATCAAGTAGTTCGCAAACTGGGCGTAGAAGAATGAGCCCGCTCCGAAACCAGCGACAGCCAGGCCTGAAACTAGGCCTCTTTTGTCGGGAAACCACTTGATGCATGCCGCTATGGGACAGACATAGGCCAGCCCTATGCCGATTCCGCCCAAGACGCCGTACGTTACATAAATCCCTTCCAGCTGTCCCGCCTGGCTCGCTAGGATGTTCCCGAGTCCAAGTACGAGTCCCCCTACTGTGGCGACGATTTTCGGGCCTCTCCGATCCTGCCACATTCCAGCAAAAACCATTGTGATGGAGAACACGGCGAGGGCTATCGTGAAAGGAAGAGAGACTTGCATGTTAGTTGAGCCCGTGAACGCAGCCAAGAGAGGCTTCACGAACACGCTCCAAGAGTACAAGGATCCCAGACTCGACTGAACTAGCAGCGCCCCAACAACGACAAACCAGCGGCTCCAACGCCTCCCGTGTCCAAACGAAAATCCTGCTGGGACAGCATGTGGTGACGGTTCTTCAACCATGGGTTTGTGCTTCGCTTGACAGATCTGCAATCAAGACACCATATCGATTGAGACTTCCTCGGAACGAAGCCGCTATGACGTGCACTAGAGTATTATTGCTTTCTCAACAGCATCCGTGAAAAGTCACGGCAACAAAAAAGGTGTAATCTTCCCCAAACCAGAGGTCTAGTTACCTAGAATTTCCTATGCTTCTGGTAGCAATCTCTGCAGTATACTGGTCTTCCTTCGGTGGGCTTGAATGGGACTTCGCATTCTTTCCCGCAGTCAGAACAAACAGCCTTATGCATTGTTCTGGGACCACCGAACCGACGCCTTTCCATCTGCTTCTCACAACCCTTTGCAGTTGGTTATACACCGGATCTAACCGAGAAGTACAATCCACTGTATACCGCCGATAGAGAGACATGCAACTAGTAAATAAACCATTCATATCGTGGATAACATCGTCATCAAAAATATTTAAGCAGGGATAAGCGCCCACGGTCGATAGCCATGAGGGTTCGCTCTCTCAGCTGTTGGAGACGACTTGCTTTTAACCCTCAGCGGCAGACTCTTCCTTATGCTCTCAAGAACAGAAGCGATTCGGCTAATGAGAGGACATCTGAAGATAGCCGAGGCGCGAAAACATTCCTTGGCCGTGGCGCGGATTATGGAGCAGGTCGCGAGAAAACTCAAGACGGACGAAGAGGAGTGGCACCTCTGCGGATTGCTGCATGATATTGACCGCGACAAGATTCATGGTGACATGAGTAAGCATGGAATCGTGGCGGCAGAGCTTCTCGAAGGGTTGATTTCAAAGGACTGCTTACATGCGATCAGAGCCCACGATCATAGAACAGGAGTGACTCCTAGGAATATCATGGACAAGGCCCTGATCGCTTCCGATGCGGTGGCTAGATTCTTCGCAGAACTGGCAGACCGAGAGGAGATACGCCAAGCGGGAGAACTCAACTCGAGTGCTTTCTTAGCGAAGTTTGAGGAAAGGCCCTTCAAAAAACTTGGATATCTTAGGAAACGAATAGAAATTTGCCGCGAGATAGGCATCCCGTTAGAGGAATTTCTGCGTATTGCCCGCGAAGCCTTCGAAACGAAGGACGCTCGCCCGGTCTGACGATACGGAAACAGGATGAAAGAGGACTAGATAGGAAGGCGTTCTGCCAGCTAAGTAGATGACCTGCATGCAGCTACGTATACGCGACATGTCTGCCCTTTCTTAGATATACCACCGCGTCCTTGACCTTCTGTGCTGAATGCTTATCACAGACGAGCACCGCCTCGTCAGCCACAGCCACCACCAAATCCTTCACGTCGATCAACACCGTTAGCTTCTCTCTACTGGACACAATGTTCCCATCGCTACCAAGTGTGAGAACTCGGCCTAAGGAAACGTTCCTCTCCTTTCGCAAACGAGTCAACTGCTCCAACGAGCTCCATGAACCGAGATCGTTCCAACTGAATCTTGTAGGGACCATGAGCGTGACTTTCGATCTCTCCATCACGGCATAGTCGAACGAAATCTTCGGCATCCGCCGGAACGTTGTCTTCGCTCTCTTTTGAAACGCCGATCTAGTGAGGACCATCAGATCCTTCGTGAGTGCGAATATTCGGGGAGCATACTTCTTCAGCTCCTCCATCAACACAGAAGCTCTGGCTATGAAGATTCCACTGTTCCAGAAGTATCTTC
>CAZGZF010000029.1:0-7296 GCA_964529995.1 uncultured Candidatus Bathyarchaeia archaeon | reverse complement strand
GGTCCTCGGACATCCCTTAAGAAGGCTTAACCGTTAGGTATGGAACGGACTGTTCGAGTACGATGAGCCGGCCAGACCGATCGTATCGTAGGATAGCGGAAGAACGGATAGACTTACTGTACGGGTTCGCCCGAGAAGTCTTCGGAGAGAACCGGTCGCTTGCGAACCGCTATGTGGAGATCGCGAGAAGAATAGGGACGAGATCCAGAGTGAGAATCCCAAGAGAACTGAAGCGGCTCACATGCAAGAAGTGCGGAGTCCTTCTCGTCCCGGGGGCGAACTGTAGGGTTCGAATCAGACCTGATAGGGGAACAACTCTTCTGATAGCTTGCCTGAACTGCGGAAACATCAAACGATACCCAGTGGCGAAGACAAATTAGATTACTTCAGAAAACTCTCGCGTCAAGACTTGGAGTCTCACAAAGAAAGCTGAAGAAAACTGCGAATACTACATTGTTCCCTACACACGTCTGAAATGCCAACTACTAGAGCGATGCGACAACGTCACCTAGGCTCTGTAGGGTAGCCCTTCGTGGGTTCGAATCCTACCCCGCCGCGCCATCTTGCTTGTAAATATGAATGACCCTTCGCGCAGATCCATCGCAGGTCCCACTTACCCGCAGACGTAGCACCTACAGAACTGCTGTTGTTAACATATTTATCAAACGTTAACTATTTATGCTTCTGGCCAGAGTATAGTACTATGCCAGTGGTTACGAATGCATCGCCAGTAATCGTCTTGGCAAGAATTAGGCGTCTGCAGCTGCTGAAGGAGTTGTATGGGATTGTACTCATGTCTCCCTCGGTCAAGGTGGAATGCATCGATAGGGGAAAGGAAGCAGGAGCAGAGGACGCGCTGGAGATAGAGAAGGGCGTCAGTCAGGGTTGGATTCAGCTCGTCAGCTTGAATCGAGAGGAGATGCAGCAAGCGAGGAGCTTGATAGATGAGGCGAGAATAGGTCTGGGCGAGGCTGAGGCGTTGGCGCTGGCCATGCGCAGAAACGCGTCGGCTGTGTTGGATGACAAAGAGGCGAGAGCCATAGCGAAGAGCTGGAATCTGCAATACACAAGCACAATCATGGTTCTGTATGAAGCCTTTGTCAAAAGGCTGATCAGCTATGATGAGCTGGTTGACGATTTGGCGAAGCTGACTAGGATTATGTGGATTTCAACTGACGTTATCACCGAAATCATTCGAAGAGCGAAGGAGGTGAAGAAATGAAGAAGGAAGAACTGGTTGCGACAAGGCTGCCGAAAGGTTTAGTATCTGACTTGAAGAAGATTGAGAGCGCGGAGCAGTCTGACCGCTCCACGGTTCTCCGGAAGCTGCTTTACAGAGCGGTTACAGACTGGAAGAAGGAGTACGCAGCTAGGCTGTATGCTGAAGGTAGGCTGACCTTGGAGAGAGCCGCGATGGATTCGGATACCTCTGTCAGAGAGATGATGGAGTACTTGAAGGCGAGAAAGATACCCGCCCAATATGATCTAGAGGACTTGGAAGAGGACATGAAGAACTTCTACAAGAGAATAGGACGGTGAATTCTCTGAATTCTGAGTAACTTTGAGGCTTCTAACCTTTCACTGGTCGACTAAATAAAAGGCTGAGTTCTCAGATTCAGGACGCTTGTAAATCACTTCATTTCACAGTTACTTCACCATCATTTCGAACATCTAAGTTACGAATACTATATATCGACCGTCGGTTTGTTACTCAGAAGATCGTGTCTAGATTCAGGAGAGAAAAAAGTCTTGCCTACGCCCTTCGATGTTCCTGCTGACCTTCTGATTGAGAGGTTAGCCAAGTATCTGAAGGAGAACGTAGGTGAAGTATCTCCTCCAACCTGGTCATTGACGGCTAAGACTGGTTCGCATCGCAGCCGCCCTCCACAAGAGGCCGATTGGTGGTATGGTCGGTGCGCTTCACTCCTCAGAAAACTGTACATTCATGGATCAGTCGGGGTTCAGAGGCTGAGAGTTGAATATGGCGGACGAAAGAGGACAGGCCAGCGGATCGAACATTCAAGGAAGGCTGGAGGGTCCTCTATAAGGGAACCGTTTCAGCAGCTTGAGAAGGCGGGCCTCGTAGCGAAAGAGGAGAAGAAGGGAAGAAAACTTACGCGGGAAGGGGTCGGCCTCCTGAACAGGATCTCGGCAGAGGTTTTGAAGGAGACCAAGAAGTCTTCTAGTGAGGGCCAGAAATGAGCGGAGAAGAGCTCACTGATGAAGAGTTAGAAGAGATTCGGAGAAGGAGACTCGCGGAGATTCAGAGAGCGGCAATGGAGGAGCAGAGGAGGGCAAGAGCACAGCAGCAGGTAGAGGCTCAGAAGCAGGTGATTCTGAGGCAGATACTTGCGCCTGACGCTAGGCAAAGGTTGGCTAACATCAAGATGGTCCGGCCAGAATTTGCTGAACAACTCGAGTTGCAGTTGATACAGCTTGCCCAGACCGGGAAGGTAAACATTCCAATATCAGATCAGCAACTCAAGGAAGCTCTGATCCGCCTGCAATCCCAAAGTCGAGAAGTCAGAATAAGGAGACAGTAGATTTTGGCCAGAGTCAAGCACACAGCCAGAAAGAGACGCCTCGCAAAGGCAGGCAGGCAGAAAAGCTCGGTGCCGATGTGGATCGTTGCGAAGACTATGGGTAGATTTCGGTCCCATCCGAAGCGTAGGCATTGGAGAAGAACGAAGCTGAAGGTTTAGGTGGCTCGCATGAGTGCAGAGAAAACTGTTGAGAAGCAGGAGCCGGAAGAGGAGAAAGAAGAGATAGAGATTGTAGAGGAAAGGATGTATGTCGTTCCTTTCAGACGAGTTTGGGCGACACCTAGAGGTAAGAGGACCCCACGCGCCGTGAGGGTGCTGAGAGAGTACGTGGCACGCCACATGAAGGTTGGAGAAGTCGTGATCAGCAACGAAGTCAATGAGCAGATATGGTCGAGAGGAATAAGCAAGCCCCCGAGGAATCTCAGAATAAGAGCTGTGAAGGACAAGGAGGGAAAGGTCATAGTCTACCCTGCCAAAGGGGGGTAGGCTCTGCCACTAATCGCGTCCGATGTCCTGGGCAGCCCGAACATAGGAATCTACTGCGTCAGCACCGAGAATCTTGCGATAGTTCCCTTAGAGGTAACGACAAAGAAGATGAGAAGGTTCGCCGAAGCCCTCCGCGTCGAGGTCTGCTCAACAAGTATTGGAGGATGCAGACTTCTCGGGGCACTCGCGGCAGGCAACTCGAATGGAATCCTCGTACCACAATTCGCAGAGAACGAAGAGATACAGGCGATAAGATCTCATTCTGACATCAATGTTCAAGTTATCCGAGAGAAGAGAAACGCGTTGGGAAACATGATTTTGGCGAATGACAATGGCGCAGTCGTAGACCCGCGACTGCCGAGAACGACGATCAAGGAGATCTCTGACGGGCTTGGGGTGGAGGCGGTGACCGGCGAAATCCTAGGTCTTCCCTGCATAGGCGCCTTTGCGGCCTCAACAAACCACGGAGTTCTCACACATCCCTCAATAAGAGAAGAGGAAAGAAGAAAGATTCAAGAAGTGCTGAAGGTCCCTGTTGAAGCTGGAACCATCAACGGCGGCGTCCCGTACGTAAGGATAGGCATGATGGCAAACAGTAAAGGTGCGGTTGTAGGCTCCTTCACGACGGGACCGGAACTGATGGCGATAACTCGCACGTTCAACCTGGAGTGAAGACCATGACAAGCGTGAAGACCTTCCAGATCGAAGGTGAGATAAGAAAGCCGAGAGCCGTCCTTCCATTCTCGAAGCTCGTGAGAGCTCTTGACGAGAAGAAGGCCATAGAGAGGATCTACACGCTCTTCGGAAGCCGACACAAGGCGAAACGTTTTCAAATCAAGATCCTCAAGATCGAGGAGAAAACGGAGGGTAGCTAGCAATCGTCGCGGCCAAAAGGCAACAGCTAACTTCGACAGAGGACGAAGCGATCAGGCAGCTCCTGGTCGAGATCCGGCTGTTGGAAGGATCGGCAAGAATCATCCAATCGAGGCACGATGTTGTCCAAGCTGCCTTAAGGGAAACTCTGGTCGCAAGTTCAACCTTAGAGGGAATCAAAGAGAAAGCCAAAGGAACAGAGACCTTAGTTCCAATTGGAGGAGACTCGTACATTAGAGCTGAGATCTCCGACAGCGAAAAAGTGATAATGGGAGTCGGAGCCAACGTCTGCATGGAGAAGAAGATCGAAGACTCCACAGCTGAACTGAAGAACAGACAGGCTGAGCTGGAGAAGCTCAGAATATCTCTCCAACAGCAGCTGGGCCAAACTGTCTCAAGGCTAGAGGATGACCGGGCAAAACTCAACGACCTACTGAGGAGGAAAGCCGGAGAGAACGTGGAGGTTGTTTGACAAACTAAGGACGCATATGGAAAGCTTCCTCGACAAGTTTTCGAAGACAGAGATCAAGGGAAAAGAGCTCGACAGACTATTAGAAGAGTTCAAGATCCTTCTCGTCCAGAATGACGTTGCTCTTGAAGTAGCAGAACACATATGCCAAATAATGAAGCAGAAGGTTGAGGAGACGCCCATTCCAAGACTCGGAGATAGAGCTACAATTCTCAAATCGATACTGCGCACAGTTCTGACAGATGTGCTAAACTCGGCCGGAAGACTGGATATTCTCGAAAGAATTGAGCGAAAGCGCGGCACGGGTCAACCTGCAGTAGTGATCTTTGTGGGCATAAACGGCACAGGGAAAACCACGACGGTCGCAAAGGTCGCGAACCTCCTCCAGAAGAAGGGATTCAGCGTCGTAGTTTCATGTAGTGACACCTACAGGACTGGATCGATAGAGCAACTCGAAACGCATGCCAAGAGAGTTGGAGTAAGGACCGTAAAGCACAAGTACGGCTCTGACGCCGCGGCGGTCGCATTTGATACGATCAACTATGCGAGATCTCACGGAATAGACGCGGTACTCATAGACACCGCAGGAAGAATTCAAACAGACAAGAACCTGATGAAGGAAATAGAAAAGATCGTTAAGGTTACATCACCAGACCTGACAATCTTTGTCGGAGACGCGTTGGCTGGAAACGACGCTGTCTCACAAGCACAGGAATTCACAAAATACGTCGAGATAGACGGAAGCATACTGACCAAGCTTGACGCAGACGCCAAGGGCGGGTCAGCGATCTCTATAGCCTACGTTACGAAAACTCCGATCATTTTCTTCGGAGTGGGGCAAGGGTACGATGACCTCACAGCCTTCGACTCAGATACTCTAGTGGCCAGAATGTTGGCCTAGCGTTCGAACGGGCTTTTATATTCGCGAAGCAGATGACATCAGATTGAGGTCTGACACTTGGTGAAACTGAAAGGCAGGGATCTCCTCTCTTTGGCTGAGCTCACGAAACAGAATATGGTGGATTTGCTGAAGCAGGCACAGAGGCTCAAGAAAAGAAGAATAGCAATAACGACCACAATCGCTCTCCGCCCCAAGATCTTGGCTATGATCTTTGAAAAGCCCTCGACCCGGACAAGAGTATCCTTCGAAGCTGCAATGCGTCAACTTGGAGGACAGGCACTGAACCTGAGTTGGAGTGAGCTTCAGCTCAGCAGGGGAGAAACACTCGCGGACACAGCGCGGGTACTGAGTCGATATGTCGACGGAATCATGGCGAGAGTCTACTCGCATGGAAACCTCATAACTCTGGCGGAGAACGCAGCAGTCCCTGTGATCAACGGGCTTTCCGATCTTTATCACCCGTGTCAAATCTTGGCGGATTTTCTCACAATCTTGGAGAGAAGGGGTAGAGTGGAAGATCTGAAGCTTTCATACATTGGAGATGGAAACAATGTCTGCAACACCTTGCTCGTGGGCTGCTCGAGAGTGGGAATGGATATCAGCGTTGCTCATCCTGAAGGTTATGGGCCGCATGCAGATGCAGTGGGACTTGCGGGAGAGTTCTCCAAGGTTTCAGGCTCGAAGGTTGAGCTGACCGTTGAACCTGAAGTTGCAGCCAAGGACGCCGACGTACTGTACACTGACACCTTTGTGTCGATCGGCCAAGAGGCAGAACGGGAAAAGAGGTTGAGCGCCTTTATCCCCAAATATCAAGTCACTGAGGAAACTTTTCGAACCGCCAAACCTGACGCAATCTTCATGCATTGTCTCCCAGCGCACAGAGGTGAAGAGGTGACCAGCGAAGTAATCGATGGGCCCAGATCAGTGGTCTGGGACGAAGCCGAAAACAGGCTTCACATCCAAAAGGCCATTCTCCTCTCACTGCTCGGATGAGCCCCCCTGATGACAATTCTCATAGCCGCCTCCAAGAGTGACCTGGCGGCTGCAAATATCGCTGACATGCTCATCAGGAAGTATTCCTTCGACGAAACCGGGGAGTCATCAGCAGGAAAACCTGTCTACAGAAAGAATGGACTCCGACTAGTCTATCTCGAAGTCGATGACATCTACGCTGACAATTTGGACCAGAGCTTCGAGGCGGACATGATCATTTTCGCGTCAAGGCACAAGAGCGAGAGCGGCGAGCCCACGTTGACAACCCACATCTCAGGAAACCTGACTTCAGAAGCTCGTTTCGGAGGGAAACCGAAGAGACTTGCGTTGGCGCACGCTAACCTGATGAAGGCGGCCCTCATAGCCCTGAAATCTGCCAAGGAAAGGCTCGGGCTGGCACGGTACTTGGTCTCAGTGGAGGCAACACATCATGGCCCAACTGAGCTGCAGGTTCCTTCAATATTCGTTGAGATTGGAAGCTCAGAGATGCAGTGGAGAGATGAGAAGGCAGCTGAGGCAGTCGCTGACGCGATCTACAGCTCTGCAACGAAACCTGCGTCTGGAAAGCCGGCAGTAGGTTTTGGAGGAGGGCACTATTCGTTGAAGCATACAGAGGTGAACTTGGCGGAGGAATACGCAGTCGGGCACATATTGCCCAAGTACTTCTTTGATTCATTCGACGCGTCGATGATTCAGCTGGCCTTCGATAGAACCGCGGGCGTCTGCAAAACGGCCATCATTGATTGGAAGGGTGTTCGCGGCCCTGAACGGAGAAGACTAGTCGAATTCCTCGAGGACAACGACATCACCGTAGTCCGGGTGTAAAGATACCACCGCTTTCGCGACTGACTGAACGTCTAACACCAAGTTTACACCTGCGAAAGGTTAAAAGGAACTCGTTGCTATTCCCAGCGAGATCTCGATCGGAGACTTGCCTTTGAATCTAGCAGAGTTCCTTCAGTCATCGCGCAGGTTGCTTCAAGCGACGACGAGGCCGGGCAGAGATGAACTTTGGATGCTCTTCAAGATAA
>CAZGZF010000028.1:0-7480 GCA_964529995.1 uncultured Candidatus Bathyarchaeia archaeon | reverse complement strand
TGGTACGTGGGTACAAGCTCATTCTTGTAGAACACTCCAATCGGGATTCTGTCTCCCCATTCCTGCGCCTTCATTAGGGCAGCTGCCTGCTTTGGCAGAGTCTCTTCTCGACCACGCACGACTCCATCATAACCAGTTTCTTCAAGCTTGTAGAATCTCGAGGTCGGCTTTCCAGTTTTCGGATCGATCCGATCTTCGCCTGCATACCACTCCTTGGTGTTGATGTCGTTATATGTTGGGCAAGGTTGCTGAACTACTATGACTGCGAGTCCTCGATGTCTTATGGCCGCCTTTATGGTCTCCTTCAGGTGCAGGACATCATACGCGTAGCTTCGCGCGACGAATGTGTATCCTGCAGCAAGGGCTAGGACTATGGGGTTTATGCCCTCGTTAATGTTCGGCTTCGGAAGCGACTTCGTCCTCAAACCTAGCCTCAGCGTCGGAGAGGCTTGACCCTTCGTTAGTCCGTAGACACCGTTATCATGTACTAGGACGACGATGTCTATGTTTCGTCTACCCGCATTGACGAAGTGGCCTGCCCCTATGCCGAGGCCGTCCCCATCGCCCATGACTGTGATGACTTCCAGATTGGGGTTTGCCAGTTTGGCCCCCACAGCGAATGGCAGGCTTCTGCCATGCAAGGTATGAACTCCACACGCATTTACGAAGTGGGGAAGTTTTGCGTGGCAGCCTATCCCGGAGAAGATGGCAATCTTTGATGGAGGCAGTTCTAGTTCCTTAAGGGCCATCTGCAGCGCCGCAAGTATACCGAAATCCCCGCAGCCCGCGCACCAGTCTACAAATACGGGCGTCTTGTAGTCTGAGATTCTAGTTGCCACTCGTTAACACCTGCCTTTTGGGTGCTTTGTTCTGCAAAATTCGTGTTAGCGCTTCGTAGACTTCGTCCGTTGACATCGGTCTTCCACTCCATTTTAGCACGAAGAAATTCATCGCTATGCCAGTTTTCTCCCTGATCAGTCCGGCCAGCTGTGCGGAGTAGTTTCCTTCCACGGCGATCAGTTTTCCTGCCTTTCCCAGAACCTCTGCTATGTATTCGCTGGGTAATGGATGAGGCATGCGAACCTGTAGGAAGTTCATGCGGTATCTTTCTTCACGCAGCCTTCCCATAGCTTCCAGGATGGCACCCTTTGGTGAGCCCCAGCTCACAATGGTATGTGTAGCATCAGAGTCGCCGAAGAAATTGACTTTCTTCTGTATAGGAATCTCTTTGTCAGCGATTTCCAGCTTTTTCATTCGCTTCTCCACCATCTTCGTTCGGTTGATGGGCTCTTCGCTGATGTGACCAAACTCGTCGTGCTCGTCACCTGTATACCATAGCACGGCGTTTGGAGTCCCCAACGGCACCCTCGGCGAGATTCCAGACTCCGTGAATTGAAATCTCTTGTACTCGCGCCCTTTCACGTCGGCTTCGTTCCAGAGTTGACCTCGCTCTATTCTGATCTTGCCTAGATCGAAGAACCTGCAGCTCTCGCTGCTATTGGCTAGGGCCTTGTCGATCATATGTATGACAGGGGTTTGGTATCGTTCTGCGTAGTTGAAGGCTTCAACAGCATCGTAGAAGCATTCCTCAATATCTCCTGAGCATAGCACGATTCTGGGAAACTCGCCGTGTGCCGCATGTATTGCGAATCTGAGATCGTCTTGCCCATGCCTGGTGGGCAGCCCGGTTGCTGGCGCACCACGTTGGTAATAGTTGATAACCAAGGGAACCTCGCAGTTACCAGCCCAACCTAGACCTTCAACCATCAGTGAGAACCCGGGTCCAGACGTACTAGTCGCGGTCCTTGCGCCAGTAAGTGCTGCGCCCGAAGCCATGTTGACGGCTGCGATCTCGTCTTCGGCTTGCATGACGAGGATCGCGCCATCGTCGCCTTGTGATACAGTCTCAAGCAGTTCATTCTCCTCTAGGTATTCGCTCTCATCCGCCGCCGGGGTTATTGGGTAGTAGGTTTGCAGACGGCAACCCCCGACTATCTTGCCGAGAGCAACAGCCTGGGTTCCTTGAAGAAATATTCTTCTTTGATCTGTTTGGACTCTCTCGAGTTTGTATCCGAAATCGGGGAATCTTGCCGCGTAGTCATATGCGACGCCAAGCGCCTCAAGGTTCATATCGACTATCTTCTCTCTGCCTCGGAAGATCGCTGAGATCGCCTTCTCCAGTAGAGATTTATCATAGTTGACTAGTTTGGAGCACACTCCCAGCGCAAGAACATTCATCATACGTGTTAGTCTGCTAAGTTTCTCTTCCCCTATTCTTTTGGCTACATCCCTCAGCAACTCCAGATAGGGGACGGCGTAGATGTTGACATCGCTCTTCTCGGCTTCGCTCAGGAGTTCGCCTAGAGTCTCTGGTTCTATTCCTTTCATCACAAGTTTCTTTCTGAGTTCCGTCCAGAATGGGGGTGGCAAAGTGGCAATTTCGGATAGTTTCGTTCCTAGGGTGTCAGCGTCGCAGACTATGCCCCCCTTCGGCGGGACCTCCCACATGTGTCGGACAACAGTTTCCGCATCAAAGGCACAGAGCATGTCGACTCGTTCAACATCTGCTGCAACCTTCTGTCGCGATACCCGGATATGGAAGTAACTGTGAAGCCCCTTTATGTTCGAGTGATACTCTCTCTTTCCATAGACGTGTAGCCCACCATAACAACAAGCCCGCGCGAAAATGTTCGCCGCTGCGTCTACTCCAGCCCCCTGAGGACCACCAGCCATCCAAGCAAAATCATTCCTAATCATAATCGTCACCGAGTTCTTTCAGAGCCTCTCTCGTCTCTTGACGCTGGGGTTTTCATCCCCCAGTGACGGAACTTCTCCCGCAGCAACAGTTGCAGTGAGCTGATTCTCCGCAGTAGGGGCATCGGCAAGTGCAATCATCAATAAAGTTGCGGCACCTTGGACACAAAAGTTCCTGATCGTTCAATTGCATTTTCAAGCTACCACGCGTACCATTCGGAGGGTGCGGTATTAAGTCTTAATCGGTCGGGAATCTGTCAGTCCGGCAGATCGCTTCCTTAATAGCGCTTACGGCTTGAATGAATAATGTTAGCTGAAGATTATGCTGGAGGGATGAAGTTGGTGAGAGTCATGTTAGCCGAAGGGGTACACTGGGTTGGGGCGATCGACTGGGACCTGCGCTTTTGTGGGTCATACAGTACGCCTCGCGGCACAACATACAATGCGTACTTGGTGGTCGGCGACAAGATTGTGCTCGTGGATACTGTGAAGACGGGCTTTGAGCGCGAGATGCTTGAGAGGATTAGGGAGAT
Organism: uncultured Candidatus Bathyarchaeia archaeon; assembly: GCA_964529995.1. GTDB lineage: Archaea > Thermoproteota > Bathyarchaeia > 40CM-2-53-6 > JALHTG01 > JALHTG01. The sequence continues at coordinate 4,193 of CAZGZF010000028.1, read as the reverse complement.
AGTTGATCCAGTCGAGATCGACTATGTGATCTGCAATCATTCTGAGTTTGATCATAGTGGAGCCATGCCGAAGCTAATGGAAATAGCCAAACATGCCAAGGTGATATCGTCAAAAGCGGGCAAGGTTGGCTTGCAAAAGCATTACGGCACTGACTGGAACTCGACAGTTGTGAAGACTGGCGATGAACTGAGCATTGGAAGCAAGAGCCTCATGTTCATAGAGGCTCCGATGCTTCACTGGCCTGATAATCTGTTCGTCTACTTGAAAGAAGATAGGATCCTCATGCCAAACGACGCTTTCGGGCAGCACATCGCGACAAGGCAACGCTTTGAAGACCAAGTCGGCGCTGCAGCAATGGATGAAGCCGCGAAGTATTTCGCAGTGATTGTCAGCCCGTACTCGTCCCTTGTTCAGAGGAAGATCGCTGAGATCGAAGGAATGGGGATAAGAGTCGATATGATAGCTCCCGCTCACGGCGTGATCTGGAGAGACCCAGCTAAGATAGTTGAGGCTTACAAACGTTGGAGCAGCGGGGAGTCGGATCTTAAGGCCACCGTTGTATTTGACACGATGTGGGGAAGCACTGGACGGATGGCGCGTGAGATCGCAAGAGGAATAGAAAGCGAAGACGTGGAAGTGCGAGTTTTCAATATTCGGAACAGCGATCTCAGCGAGATCATGAAAGAGATACTCGACTCAAAAGTGATAGTTGTGGGCTCTCCGACGCTTAACCGTGATGTCTATCCAAGCATTGGCGGCTTCCTAGCCTTCCTGAGAGGCATACGTCCGCAGAGGAAGAAAGCCGCTGTTTTCGGCTCCTACGGATGGGGAGGCGGCGCGGGGCAGATAGTGAGAGAAGAGCTCAAGAAAGCTGGATTTGATGTTTTCGAAGACAGTTTGAGTGTACAGTACGTTCCGACTGATGAAGAGCTGAAGAAGTGTTTCGAATTTGGTAAGTCTGTCGCCACAAGAGTGAAGGGGTGAGACCCGCTGTGGTGCCCACGCCGGCCCATGTCTCTAACGCATGAATTCGTAGGCCATGGCTAAGAATCCCAGTAAAGTAGGGAAGAAACGCGAACCAAATTGGTTGAGGTGGCTTTGTCCAGAAGCGGCACAGGAACTACCATCTAAGTGCTGCGCGAAACCCGCTCACGACATCCCTGGCCGACTGGATGAGCGGATGCTTCACCTGTGCAGGGTCGCGAAGCTTCTGAAGTCGGCTGATCCGGAAATAGGTTGGCGGATGGGGATCCCAACTCAACCAGCTCTGAATACGGTAAGCCGGGACACGTTCGAATTGCAGTTTGCGGAACCCGATTTTCTGAAGCGCACTGGCTAGGACTTCAGGTTTGCCTATCCTGATCGCTGATTGCAGGTCAGCTCTAGCCTCAAAGAACTTCGCTACGAAGTAGACCAAGGTCATCGCAATCATGAGATATAGGAGTGGCGAAAAGAAGAGGAACGGCCAGAAGACATACACACGTAGTAGGTATTCGGATGCCATCAGGGTGAAGAGAATTATTGGATCTCTTCCCTTCAGGTGTCCCAGTTCATGGCCTAAGACGCTGAATATTTCATCTTCCTCTAACTGAACGAGCAGCCCAGTCGTCACCAAGAGTACGCCTCGACTGGGAGCTGGTCCCGTGGCAGCTGCATTAGGTATCATGCTGTTGGAAACGATCACCTTTGGCATTGGGACTTTGAATAAGCCCGCTGCTTTCTCGATGAGAGTGTAGAGGTTGACACGCTTCGTGGACATACGATTCGGATCACAGACCATGCCGTACTTCCGGAAGATCTCATCAGCTATCTCACATGTGGGTTCTCGTCCAGTGGCGAGCGTCTTATCGTACATCTCCTTCTTCATCTCTAGGACTATGTCTTTTCCGTAGTTGGCGCGAAACCGTTTGTATTCCTCCATCGGGATCTGATACTGTACAAGGTACACGTTCGGATTGTCTTGCGTGATTGTCCATTCACCTAGCTTCATGACTATCTTGTCTGAGAACAGCACGAACAGCAATTGGAAGGCTATGATCCCTATTGGTGCGAAGGCGCCTAAGAAACTGAAGATTAGTATGCTGAACCCAATCATTAGAACATAAAGGAAGAGCATGTTGCCCGTAAGGAGCCTCTCTGCTTCCCTCTTTGCCATTGACGGGGCTTTCTCAGGCATTATCTGCTGGCCTTTAACATAGGCCAAGTAGAGCGTGGTTCTCCTAACCCTCTCTTCGAAAAGCTGAACGTTGACCACGAGATCCTCTCTTATCCGATCAAGAACATCTGAGGGCACGGCGCCTCCACTGGGATCAATTGTCGCTAGGATGGGCCTCTGAGCAACTATCTCAACGTCAACATGCCATGCGCCTTCTCTGTCAACAGCTCTGAATGAGAGCTTTCGAGTCTCTTCTATGGATGTCCTCCGGATTTCCGTGAAGAACTCTCGGTTTGGAAGCAGATAGTTGTGATAGATGAATCTCAGAAGGTCACCAAGGTATGGAACCGACAGCTCGGTGTCTATCTTTAGAGTAGCAGGCGTGCTCAGACTTTGTCTATCCGTCTTAGCGGGTAAGGGTTCCAGTCTGGGTTCCTCCGTGTTCCTTGGGCACGCTGGCTACCTGAGTAGCCTTGAGGAATTTATGAAGAGTACAAAATCCGGCAAGGAGTGTGCCAAAGCCGCCATCAGCGGGTTCAATATGCCCGCTGAAGCCAAGGCAATTCCTAGGACATTGAAGACCAAACTGCTGATCAGGTTCTGCTTGATCACGCTGAAGGTCCTTCTGCTGATATTGATGATCTCGCCGATCTTTGAAAGGTCATCCGTCATCAAGGCTATGTCAGACGCCTCTATTGCAACGTCGCTACCAGCGGTGCCCATGGCTATTCCGACGTCGGCTTCGGCTAGGGCGGGCGCATCATTTATGCCGTCACCTACCATCAGAACCTTTCTTCCCTGCCTCCTCAACTCCTTGATCTTCTGGACCTTCTGTTCCGGGAGCATCTGAGCGAAAACCTGTGTGATCCCAAGCTGTTGGGCGATTGCTCTGGCAGTACTAGGATTGTCTCCTGTGAGCATGATCACGTCCAGTCCCCCCTCCTTCAATGCCTTTATTGTCTCTCTTGCATTGTCCTTCACAATGTCGGCTACTGAGATGACCCCGCATACTGTGCCATCGTGAGCGACTGCCATTGCTGTTCTTCCCTCTTTCTCCTCAGCTTCCATGTGTTGTTGGATTTCCTTTGGAATCGCGATGTCTTCTTCATTCAATAGTTCTCTATTCCCGAAGAGTATGGTCTGGTTTTCATGGGTCGCAGTCACTCCTCTGCCGGGTATTACGCTGCATGAACTGTGTTCAGGCAAGTCTATCCCATACTGCTCAGCTTTGCTGAGTATGGCTCCTGCGAGAGGGTGTTCGCAGTGGGTTTCGGTGATGGCTGCGAGAGCGACTACCTCCTTCTCCTCATGCTTGTCAAACGCCTTGATGTTTACGACTTTTGGTTCACCTATCGTCAGAGTGCCCGTCTTGTCGATCACTATTGTGTCTGCTTTTCCCAATTCTTCGAGGTAGATTCCGCCTTTGATGACTATCCCCTTCTTTGCGGCCTTGCCTGCGCTTGCTATGACTGCGAGAGGAGTCGCTAGGGCGATTGCGCAGGGACACGCCACCACAATCACTGAGATCCCGTAGGAAACGTTCCTTGTGAAGAGAAGAGTCAGGGCTGCGGCAAGGAAGACTACTGGGAGGAACTTTGATGAGAAGCGGTCAGCCACCTTCTGTATCGGAGCCTTTGCTGATTCTGCTTCCTCGACATGTTGGATGATCCGAGACAAGGTTGTATCTTTTCCGACCTTGGTGACTTTCACTTCTAGTGTGCCAAGTTGATTGATCGTCCCGGCGAAGACGCTGTCGCCGATTCTTTTCTCCACGGGAATAGATTCACCTGTTATCGGAGCTTGATCGATTGAGGCCTGTCCCGCGACGGCAACGCCGTCTACGGGTATTCGTTCACCGGTTCTCACGACAACGATGTCTCCGTGGACAACATCGTTGATGTTGATTTCGATCTGGCGGCCTTCTCGCTTGACCAAGGCTTTCTTTGGAGAGATTCGAATCAGGCTTTCAATCGCCGATCTCGCCTTGTCAGTCGTGAGTTCGTCGATGAATTCTGCGATGAGCATGAAGAATCCAAT
>CAZGZF010000027.1:0-8567 GCA_964529995.1 uncultured Candidatus Bathyarchaeia archaeon | reverse complement strand
CGACTTTTCTTGGCCATGGGAACAATGAATTCATAGACAATCACGAGAGCTGTTAGCAGCACTATCGCGGTCATACCGAGTGGTTCCTTCAGAGCTAGAATCACGTAGCCAAGATACGCCACCCTGCCTATGACGATGCCGACGAGGTGACTTTGGGGAACTCCTGGATAAGGAGACCAACTATCCTTGGTAGGGTTGTTGTCCCCTTTGGTCTCAAAGTATAACGTACCTTGCTGATTGTTGATTCCGACAACTCTGTGGACTATCAGCATATCACGATCCCTTGGGCTGTGGAATACTATGATCGATCCGACAGTGACTGAGTTGGGATCGGCTCCCCTGACTATTATCAGGTCTCCCACATTGAGCGTCGGGATCATGCTTCCAGAAGAGACCGGGTGAAAGGGCAGATACTCAGTTCTGAACGCGACTCTGAGCCCGAAAAACACGGCGTACTCAGCCAGAACAACCAATGCAAGCACAGCAGCAGTCTTCGCAAGCTCGTACCTTCTCACTGTGGAGAATATTCTCTTGACTGCGCTTGCCAAACTGAGGTCGCCCTGATGAATATGTTGCTCAGCATACTCGGACCGTGGCTATATTTAACGTTGCGATGTGAACACTTCTATGTTCGCTTGGGTTCAATTCTGAATCTCTGCATCATGTCCTCAAAGGCTCTCTGCCCGGCTAGCAAGAACTCCTTTCCATGTTCCGTTATCTTGTAGATCCTGCGACCTCTTCCTTTCTCGGATTCCCACACTCCTTCCACGTATGCTCTTTCTTCGAGTAGGTGAAGCATGGGATAGAGGGTGCCCGCGCTAAGGTAGACATCATACTTGTCACGGATCTCCATGTTGATTTCATAGCCCCACCTAGGTTTCTCAATCAGCAATCTCAGAATGATCAGGTCGAGGCCTGTTCTCACTAGCCTCTCCCTCAGGATCCTGCTGGGGCTCCTACTCAAAGAGATTCCGACACCAACCGATCTATTTGCCTAGATACAAGTTAATTCTTTTGGTGAGTTATCCATCCTGTGTCATGATTCCGTCAGATACTGTGACGCGCCGTTTTTGCACATCTGCATGTCTTAAGTACATGGTTCGAGAGGTAGAAACGTTTTAGGTAGAAGACAGTGAAGCCGACGGCGAAGCGCCTGAAAGGTGTCAGCCCTTCGGGCATCAGGAAGTTCTTCGACATGGCCAGGGCGTATCCAGACGTGATAAGCCTTGGAGCCGGGGAACCTGACTTCACGACTCCTCAACACATCATTGATGCAGGCATAGATGCATTGAGGAAGGGTTTTACCCATTACACAGGAAACCTCGGAGACCTAGATCTGAGAAATGCAATAGCAGAGAAACTGCGAAACGAAAACCAGCTTGATTACGCGCCAAACGAGGTTCTTGTGACCGCGGGAAGTAGTGAGGCGCTAGGCATAGTATTGCAGGCCATCATCAACCCTGGCGAGGAGGTGCTTCTTCCCGATCCCTCATACGTAGCCTACGAACCAGCCGTAAGGCTGGCCGCCGGCATCCCTGCGTTTGTCCCAACGACCGAAAAGAACGGCTGGATTCCTGGTCTCACTGCGGTGACAAGGAAGATCACTGATCGTACGAAGGCGCTGATAATTCTCAGCCCTTCCAATCCAACGGGGGCAATGTATCCGAAGAACACGATCAATGAACTCGCCGAACTGGCAATCAAACATGACCTGTTTGTCGTGTCGGATGAGATATATGAGAGAATCGTGTACGAAGGCTCAGCCCACACAAGCATCGCGTCGATCGAAGGCATGAGAGAGCGTACGTTTGTTATCAACGGGTTCTCAAAGGCCTATGCTATGACGGGATGGAGAGTGGGCTATGTTGCGTGCCCGAGTAACTTGATCGACGAGATCCTGAAGATTCATCAGTATTGCACGATTTGCGCACCAGCTGCCTCACAGAGAGCAGCACATGCGGCACTCACAGGGCCACAAGACTGCATCAGGGGAATGGTAAGTGAGTATGACCGAAGAAGAAGAATGATCGTTTCTGAACTCAACAAGATAGAGGGAGTATCTTGCCAAAAACCATCGGGCACGTTCTACACCTTTCCAAACGTGAAGAAGCTCATGGCAGAGAAGGGAAAAGCCATGAGGAACTATCTGGCACGACAAGGAAAGGTTCCGGAGAGCGTCTCTGAGCAGATGATGGATTACTTGTTCAAGTCGGTTCATGTGGTCTCAGTCGGCGGAAACTTCTTTGGCCCGAGTGGAGAAGGCCACATGCGAATGTCTTTTGCCACCGCCTACGAGAAGATACAGGAAGCAGTCGCAAGAATGAAGGAAGCCATATCGAGACTCTAGCTCTGTTCAGAAGGCCCGGGATGAGTGGCGACGATCAAGCTATATCCGTAGCGAGTTCAAGACGTATTGGTTCCAGAACACGGCTGGCCCTCAAAACGCCAATCTCAGGCGATGCTCGGAACATCGAGCTGCTGCCTGTTTTGCATGTTTTTATTTTCGGCTACTATTCATGAGGCCCTGACTCTCTCGATGTCGCTGGATGAGACAGAAGCTTTCTCAATGCTTGCGAAACCTGTCAGAGAAGCCGTCAAGGAGAGAGGGTTCCTCGAGCCAACAGAACCTCAGAGGAAAGCCATTCCTCTGATCCTGCAGAGGAAGAATGTTCTCCTGATCGCTCCAACTGCTTCAGGGAAGACTGAATCGGCTGTTCTTCCGATTCTCAGTCTCTTCGTCTCAGATCGAGAAGGCCCTGCTGGCATCAAGATACTCTACATCACGCCACTCCGCGCTCTGAACAGAGATCTCCTCGAAAGATTAGAGTGGTGGTGTCGCAGGTTTGACGTGACAGTTGCTGTGAGGCATGGCGACACGGAGATCAAGGAGAGAGGGCGCCAAGCCAGAAGCCCCCCTGACATGCTGATCACAACTCCTGAAACCCTGCAGGCGATCTTGCCGGGAAGACTGATGAAGCGACATCTTCACGGCGTGCGATGGGTAGTGGTAGACGAGGTCCATGAACTCGCTGAGGACAAACGGGGAAGCCAGCTCTCGTTGGCACTTGAACGGCTGAGATGGGTTACTGAGCGAGATTTCCAACTCGTCGGACTTTCAGCCACGGTTGGAAGCGCCGAACTGGTTGCGCAATTCCTAGTTGGTGCCACAAGGGAGGCCGAGATCGTCAAGATCCCCGTGGCGAGAAAGATGAGGCTCAATGTTCAGTATCCTGAGCTGGCTCCGGTAGACTACTCCTTGGCATCCAGATTGTATACGCATCCGGAAGTTGCAGCTCGGCTCAGGATCATGCGAAGTCTCATACAGAACCATCAGTCAGTCTTGCTCTTTACGAATACCCGTGCGATCGCGGAAGTTTTGGCTAGCAGGTTCAAGGTTTGGGATTTGGACTTTCCCGTTTCGATTCATCACGGCTCACTGTCTAAGCCATCGAGAATAACGGCGGAGAGAGGTCTGAAGGACGGCGGACTGAAGGGGCTGGTGTGCACTTCGTCACTTGAGCTTGGAATAGACGTAGGAAGGATCGACTTCGTCATACAGTACATGAGCCCGAGACAAGTGACACGTCTTGTTCAGCGCGTCGGCCGGAGCGGGCACAGTGTAGGTCGGATGGCAGATGGCGCCATCATATCGATGGACTCAGACGACACGCTTGAAGCTTTGGTGATTGCGAGAAGAACCTATGAGGAGGTTCTAGAGCCAGTGTCCATACCGGAGAAGCCTTTCGACGCGCTGACACATCAGATAGTAGGACTCTTGACACAACAACGTAGATGGTACTTTGACCAGATTCTAGACCTGTTCACCAAGGCCTACCCTTACCGAAACCTGACAGAGGACGACCTCAAGAACGTCTTGACCTACATGCACGCAAGGTACCCTCGCCTTGCGTGGGTTTCCTTCCAGGACAAGGTAGTCCTCAGGCCGCAGAGAATCAAGGACATGTATGAATACTACTTCAACAAGCTCTCAATGATCCCAGATGAGAAACAGTACCTCATCATGGATGAGTCAACTGACACGCCGGTCGGAGTCTTGGATGAGGCGTTTGTGGCGGAGTATGGAGCGTCGGGAACCAAGTTCATCGTCAGGGGCAGCGCCTGGAAGATTCTTGGAATTCGAGGTGACAAGATTCACGTTAGGCCAATATCGGATCCGACAGGTGCGATACCGAGCTGGGTCGGGGAGGAGATACCGGTTCCCTTCGAGGTGGCGCAGGAGGTAGGCCAAGTAAGAGGTGCCGCTGCCGGGAAGTACGTTCAATCGAGGGACAGCGGGCAGATTGCCGAAGAATACTCAAAGATGTACCCGGCCAGTCCTGAAACAATCGAACGTGCACTCCAAGAGGTCTTTGACCAGGTAGACAAAGAGATGCGGGTGCCCTCCGATCGACTGATCACGGTCGAGGAATGGGAGGATTATGTTGTTATCAATGCAAACTTTGGAACGCTGGTCAACAGGACCTTGGCCCGGCTTCTAGGGCAAGTCCTGTCGGAGGAAACAGGCTACACAATTGGCGTTCAGCAAGACGCCTACCGGATCGTCCTTCAGACAGCAGGTTCAGTCACACTGAAGCTAGTCTCGGAGCTACTCAGGGATTTGGGGAAAAGAGACGTAACGATGGAGCTCAAGAAGGCCGTAATGAAGACAGGCATGTTCAAGCGAAGATTGGTACATGTGGCGAGAAGGTTCGGGGCGATATCTAGAAGGGTAGACTTCAGCAGCGTGCGATTGGATCAGCTAATGAAAGCCCTTGAGGGAACTGTGGTCATTGAGGAGTCGTTGAAGGAGACGCTTGAAAAGGACTCTGATGTCGCTAATATGATGAAGGTGCTTGAAGGTATTCGCAGCGGAGATATTGAGGTCCAGTTGATTGATAACAAGGGTGAGGCTGCTCCTATCTCGCGCATCGGCTTAGAAAGGATAGGCAGAAGAACAGATCTCATTCCACCTGAGAAGATGAGAAGAATCCTTCTCGAGTCTACCCGGGTGAGAATACTGAACGAGGCGAGGACTTTCGTATGCGCAACGTGCTGGCAGAATGTTCACATGAAAGTGTTGAAGGATCTTCCTGTGAGGCCGAGGTGTCAGAAGTGCAAGTCTAGGGCGATCGGGATGCTTTCGATCTCTGAGGAAGAAGCTCTGGCAATAGTGAAGAAGCGGAAGAAGAGCATTTCTGCAAAGGATCAGGAGATTCTAGACTTGGCGAAAGAGACGGCGAGCCTCATAGAGAAGTATGGTAGAGTGGCTGCGTACGTTCTGGCGGGTCGTCGAGTAGATCCGATTGAGGCAGAGTTCGTGCTAGAGCAAGAGAAACGTGCGTCCGATCGGCTCTTCGAATTGATAATGGAAGCTGAAAGAAGCGCTCTGAGGAATAGATTTCTTTAGGACAGGGAATCTGCCTAAGCTGCCACCGTAAGCTTTTCTACCAGGATGGTCGGCGAGATCAGAGCCATTCCCGGACCCATTGTGACCTGCTTCAAGTTTCCAGCTGCCAGTCGAATTTGCTTGAGGATGCCGGGCATATTTCCACCGATCATTGCTTGCTTGACGGGGAAGGTCAACTCCCCATTCTCTATTCTGAAGACACAATCCAGAGCAAGAGAGAAGTCGCCGCTCTGAACGTTCGAAGTATGTGCTCCAATGAACCCTCTGACCAGAATTCCATTCTTGACCTCGCGAATCAACTCCTCCTTCCCGCCCTTGCCTGGCTTCAGGATTAAGTTATGGGGACCTACGATAGGTTCGAGGGCATACTCCGGCCTTGTTCCGAACATTATGTACCTTGAGGAGTTGCCCGTATTCTCTACGCCTTGCTTGTTGGCTGTGTAGGAGTTGTGCAGGAAGGTGCGGAGGACTCCCTTTTCAATGATCGACCTTGAACTGGTCGGACATCCCTCTGAGTCAAAGGGCTTCGACCCTAACGCTTTCGGAACGGCCGGATCATCGGCTATTGTGACGTTTTCTGAAGCCACTTCTGATCCGATCCTGCCTGCAAGCGGAGATTGGTTCCTCTGGACTAGGTCCGCTCTGATCTGTTGAACAAGAGTGTTCATGAACAGGTCTGCCAGGCCCTCCTGATCAACAACAACGTCGTATGCGCCGGGTTCAAGCGGTTTCGGATTCAGCTGTCTTACGGCTATGTCAGCTGCATCTGCAGCTGCGGCGATGAGCTTGTCGCTGCTGAAGTAAGCTGAAGCATGCGTTTCCCATCCGACCCCAACAGATCCGTTTGATTCAGCTACAACATACATGTGGCCACCGAATGCTGTTGATTTGTAGCTGGAGGAGATTCCCAGCGAGTTTACGGCAGAAGTTTCTCCGAAGCTTGAGTGGACGCTACCGCTGATCGTTGATATTTTTGGATTCTTGGAAGCCTTCTTCAGCATTGAGACTCCGATCTCTATTAGATCAGACGGATCCACCCTAGGAATTCTTCTGTCGAATATGTCAGCAGCTTTTCCGATCTTCGTCTTCACTTGTAACGACTTCAGATCCTTGTCAGCCTTCTTTACTCTAGCCGTACCAATTGCCTTCTCCACGGCGTCCGTGACAGTGCGTCTTGAGAAGTCTGTCACGTAGCTGAACCCTGTTGATGCTCCGCCCGCCTTCTTGACGAGGACTCTGATGCCCATCCCTCGGTCACGAACTATTTGGCCAATCTTGACCTCCTTCTTCTCAATCACAATGTTTGAGCCAATCTCGTTGGTGGAGAATACTTCTGCCTGAGTAGCGCCCTGTCTGACACATCTTCTGAGCGCATAGTCCAGAACTTCGCTCATGTTATTTCCCTCCCACCACGGCATTCCTGATTCTTACGTGGGGACTGCCCATACCCGTCGCTACGACTTGCCCTGCCTTCCCGCATAGCCCCATACTTAGCTGGAAGTCGCCAGCGATGCCGTCTATATTCATGAGCGTCTCCAACGTCATTCCTGAAAGTGAAACGTCGCTCAGTGGTTTTGCCAGCTGACCCTTCTCAATCAGGCATCCCTCCTCGGCACTGAACTGGAAGGTTCCCTTCGTCGTGTCCACCTGTCCCCCGCGCGATCCCTTCAAGTATACGCCACTATCTACTCCTTCGAGAAGCTCCTCGAAGCTCTGATCACCCGCTGAGAGGTAGGTATTGCTCATTCGGACAACTGGTCTATAAGCAAACGATTGTGCTCTGGCTCCTCCGTTCGGCTTCATATCCAAGTGAGCGGCCGTTTCTCTGTTCAAGATGTAACCTTTCAGGAAACCTTTCTCTATGATGAGGCGTTTCCTCGTTGGAACGCCCTCTGAATCATAGACTGAGCTACCCCAGCCCTCAGGGTATGTTGAATCGTCATACAGCGTAACCAGATCTGATCCCACTCTCTGGTCAATCTTGTCTCGCAGGACGGATTCTCCTGTTATGACATGATCTGCCTCTGAGGCGTGTCCTACAGCCTCATGAGCGAAAACCCCAGCGAGCTTCTGGTCCGCTATCACCGTGAACCTCCCGCTCGGAGCCGGCGCCGCCTTCAGCAGTCCTACTGCTCTCTCAGCAGCTCTCCTCGCCAGGCCCAGCGGATCCACCTTCTTGAAAAGCTCGAATCCTGCCTGCATTCCATTCCTCTCTCTGATGGTTCCCACCTTTGCTCCTTCCCTTGCAACAGCTACGACGACTATGCTTCCTCGACTTGGCCTTCCAATCAGTTGTGTTCCCTCGCTCGTCGCAAGGTAAGTCTCTCCACTAGTGTCACTATACGTGACTGTGACACTGGCGACGCGCTTGTCGAACTTGGATGCCTCTCCAGACGCCTCCAGAGTCAGCTCCATCTTCGTTTCAATCGGTACTGACTGCAGTGGTTCCTTCACTGTAACCGCCACAGAATCTTTGACTGCTGAGATCTCGGCGAAACGAACTTTCTCCGTGGCACCCGGGGCCGTAGCCTTGGCGGCCTTGAAAGCTCCTCTGACTGTCTTAGAAACGTCTCTTGGCTCTAGTGAAGTAGATGAGCCGAAACCCCAAGCGCCCTTGTACAGAACCCTGACTCCTAGCCCTTGGTCTACTCCGGAAGCTACCTGGTCAAATGTGTCCTTCATGAGTCTGATTTCAGTAGAATATGTTCGTTCGACTCTTGCATCGACATATTCGGCTCCTAGTCCTTCACAGATGCGGACAGCCTTCTGTGCGACTCTGATAGACACCAATTATCACCATCATCAGTTTGAAAGCTCGCTGCGCAGATTTATCAGTTGCTAAGAGAACTCGATGCTTTCAGAACTCGGATAGAGTCCGTCACTGTAAACGTTGCTGGCTGCCGATAGACTCCCACTTGCTAAGTTTAAAAGGAGTGGCTAAACTAATGCGTTTGGCCAAGTCTCGATGTGAGGAAAGAATAGTGAGTCAGCGCCAGACGAAGAAACCTGAAGAATTCGAGATAATGCTCATGACGGATGTCGGCAGCACAACGACCAAGGCACGCCTCTTCAGAAAGAAGGGTAATGAGTATAGATTTGTCTCCAGTGGAGAGGCCCCCACAACCGTTGAGGCTCCATTTGAAGATGTGACCAGAGGAGT
>CAZGZF010000026.1:5392-8993 GCA_964529995.1 uncultured Candidatus Bathyarchaeia archaeon | reverse complement strand
AAGAAACCCGACCTTCTGAGAACGATTGCGACAGGGAAAGAAGGGTTCACCTACTGGGCAGGATGCACCTACCGATTGAAGTACCCAGAGATAGGCCGATCAGCTGAACGAGTCTTCAAGAAAGGAAAGCTCAAGTTCAACAAACTGGAAGACGAGGGATGCTGCGGAGCCTTCCTCTTTCTTGCAGGATACAAAGAGAAGGGCGGGGAAAACGCAGGGAAGGTTCTCAAACAGTTGAGAAAGATAGAGACAAGAGCTTTGGTCACAGGGTGCGCTGGTTGCTACAGAGCCTTTTCCAAGCTGTATGCTGAACATTTAGGGCATTCGCCTCCATTTCAGACTTTTCACACCTCACAGCTGATCGAGGAGATGATCGCCAATCATAGGGTGAATCTTGGAATCCTGAAGATGAGGATCACATATCACGACCCCTGTGAACTTGGAAAGCATTGCGAAGTCTATGAGGAACCGAGAAACGTGTTGAAGGCGATTCCCGGCGTAGAGCTGATCGAGACACCTCTCAATCGAAGCGAGGCAATTTGCTGTGGAGCTGGAGGAGGTGCATGGGCCCTCTACACAGATGTGTGTATGGAATCATCTCATGAGAAGCTCACGGGAGAGATTCTCCCACTCAAGGTAGATGCACTGGTAACAACTTGTCCCAATTGCTACGTTAACTTTCTCTACAACATGCAACGACACGAGATGCCATTGAAGATCTACGATCTTTCCCAACTGGTCGACGCGGCACTTAGGGAGTAATGCAAATGCTCTATGATCAAGAATACGAAGAGTATCGGGACAGGTTGACCAAAGCTAGCGAAGATCCGAGCATAAGACTTGCCCTGAGAAGAGCCATCGCATCGTACCGCGAAAACGTGAACCTCACTCTAACCCGCTTTCCACAGACCCTCACCAAGCGGAAGGACGGACGGGCAATCAAGGAATATTCAATAGCGCACATGGAGGAACTCGTGAAGCAGGCAAGGGACTCTATCATAGACGTGAAGGGCAGCTCTGACATCGTGCAGACCCCGGAACAGTTGCTGAAGAGACTCGACGAACTTATCGGAACAGGCAAATGGATCGTGAAATCCAAATCGATCACCTCTGAAGAGTTTGAGATCAACGAGCACCTCGAAGCCACTGGCAACAAGGTCACAGAAACCGATCTGGGGGAATTCATCCTGCAGAACCTTCACGAAAAGCCGATGCATCTGCTGACCCCATCAATCCACGTGCCGAGGGAAAGAGTTGCGGAGATGCTCTCCAAATTGGTGGGGAGGAAGTTGGAGCCTGATATAGAACTGCTTGTTGAAACTGCCAGGCAGCTACTGAGAGAAGCTTACTTCAAAGCCGACATAGGGATGAGCGGCGCCAACGTTGTAACCGCTGACACGGGAACCGTATTCCTTATAGAGAATGAGGGGAACGCGAGGTTTGTGTCAAACGCGCCCCGGACTCACATAGCTGTCGTGGGTTTTGAGAAGGTCGTTCCAACCCTGACGGATGGGATGATCGTTTCGGAGCTGACGTGGCGATATGCGAGCTATAAGGCTCCGTCATATGTCTCCCTCATAACAGGCGTCAGCAAGACCGGGGACATAGAGAAAATGCAGACCTATGGCGCTCACGGTCCAAAGAACCTACACGTGATCTTCGTTGACAACAAGAGGACGGAGCTTGCCAAGGATCCTGTCTATCGTGAAGCATTGTACTGCACGAAATGCGGATCCTGTCTTTATGAATGCCCGATATTCGGCGTAGCCGCAGGAAAGTTTGGACACAAGTATTTTGGAGGAGTTGGAACGATCTGGACGGCATTCATCGCTGGGGGTCTAGAGAAGGCTCTGCCGATGGCGTATTCCTGCACTCTCTGCGGAAGATGCAAGGATCATTGTCCATATGAGATCAATACTCCCGCAATGATCCAGAAGCTTCGAAACGAACTCGTCGGCAGGAAGATGACCATAACGGCGCTGGATGAGGCCTGCAAGAATATCGAGAGGACAGGTAATCCTTATGGCCTCGAAGCCCCTATTGAGATCCCAGAGTAAGGTCCTCTGTTGTCAGATAATGAAATCGTGTCTTGGAAAGACGTATATGTTCAGGTTTGTACGGTTCTTGAAGCGCCCTTGCAAGGAGGATGACGATTGCCGTCAATATTGAAGAGACAGACGATACGCGAAGGTCAGAGAGACTTCGTCGAAGAGGTAATAGATCAAGGTTCCAAGATCTTCCCGAGAGCTGACATGGTGACCCTCAGGGCTTGCATCCAGTGCGGCACTTGCACTGGTTCATGTCCTTCAGGTAGAAGAACAGCTTGGAGGACAAGGCAGATCTTCCTGAAGACTCTCACGGGCGAGAGGAAGGAAGCGTTGTCAGCAGAAGACCTCTGGAACTGCACCACATGCTACACCTGCCAAGAACGATGCCCACGAAAGGTGAGGACGACCGACATCGTCCGAGCGCTACGCAATCTCGCCGTCAAGGAAGGCTACATGCGTCAAGATCATGTAAGGGTCTGCCAAATCGTACTCAAGTATGGGCACGCGGTCCCGATAAACGATGAAGCAAAGGCGATCAGGCAACGTCTAGGGCTACCTGAACTTCCGCCGACGGTTCACCAATATCCCGAAGCTCTGAAAGAAATGATACGAATCCTAGAAGAGACAGGTTTCCGGGCGTTGATCGAAAGGAAGGAGTAGCCATCATGCGGCAATACGCGTACTTCCTTGGCTGCATTGCGCCGAACAGGTATCCAGGAATAGAAGTGGCAACAAGGAAATCTCTCGCTGATTTCGGTGTCAACTTGCTGGATATCAAGGGGGCTTCTTGTTGTCCGGCGCCAGGCGTCTTAGGCTCCTTCGACCTGTGGTCATGGTTAGTGGTCGCTGCAAGGAACCTTGTGCTTGCTGAAGAAATGAATGCTGACATAACGACTACGTGCAACGGGTGCTATGCCACTCTCCAAGAAGCGAATCATCTACTCAAGCATGATGTGAACTTGAAGAATCGCGCGAATGAATCTCTGGCCAAGGTCGGTAAGCAATATCGCGGGTCGCTTGAGGTGAAGCATATCATTGAGCTATTGAGCGATGAGATCGGCTATGAACGGATCGAGAAGACCATCAGGAGGCCTCTCAAAGGCGTAAAGGTCGCGGTTCATTATGGCTGTCACTTCCTCAAGCCCAGCGAGACGAGGATGCACGGCTCAGTTGAGAGGCCAACAGTCCTTGATGATCTCGTAAAGTCTCTGGGGGCTCAGACCGTTGACTACAAGGATAAGGCTATGTGCTGCGGAGCTGGGGGCGGCGTACGATCTGCGAATCTTGAGATAGCGTTGGATATGACCGCAGAGAAGATAGACAACATGATTGACGCTGGCGCCGATTGCTTGATGACTCCATGCCAGTTCTGCCATCTACAATTCGACCGCGGGCAGATAGAATTGAATGAGAAGTATGCAAGGAAATACAATCTCCCAGTTGTCTTCCTCACGCAGCTGACAGGGCTTGCCCTCGGTATGAACGCGAAGGAACTAGGGCTCTATGACAATGCCGTGTCGACTGAGAATCTTCTCAAGAAGCTGCAATGATAC
>CAZGZF010000026.1:0-5292 GCA_964529995.1 uncultured Candidatus Bathyarchaeia archaeon | reverse complement strand
CAATAATTGGCAGATCAAAACGCTCGTTAGGTAAAGAACACCCAGCCAGTCGTCCCAAGTTTTCCGAGTCAACTGGTGGCTACCGCATGATCGGTTTGCTTCAGCAAGAATCCCTCTTTGAGAGGATCTGAGGGGTCTAGTACAAACTGTGAGAAACCAGTCACGTATGCAGTTCCCTCGACTTCTGGGACGACTGCATCAAGATCTCCAACCTTCGTCTTCTCCACCAATCTTCCTTTGAACAGCGTCCCTGCGATGCTCTCGCTGACGAACTCTTCATCCAACCCAAGCTTCCCTTTCGCGTACAGTGTTGCCATCTTCGCGGATGTTCCCGTTCCACATGGAGATCTGTCAACTTGTCCCACTCCGAATACTGTAGCATTCTTGCCGTCGGCTTCCGGGTGCGATGGCCTGTCGCAGATCTCAACAAGATCAATAGATTGGATGTGGTCCTTTTCGGGATGCTGAACTCTGAATTGTTCGTTCACCCTGCTCCGGATAGAGACGCCAAGCGCCACAAGCTGCTGATACGATTCAGGCTTGACTGTAACCCCCAACGATTCAGCTTCGACGATCGCGAAAAAGTTGCCGCCAAACGCAATGTCCACGGGAATCTTTCCTCTTCCCAGCAGGCAAAGTTCACCAGTCTCATATAGAAACGAAGGCACATTTCGTATGGCTACACTCTTTACTGAAGATGCGTCGAGATGAGCGGTGGCGCGCACAAGGCCAGATGGAGTGTCCAGAACTACCTCTGTGACTGGTTCTCGTGCGTCGATGGCTTTGGTCTTGATCGCTGCCGTCACTAACGCAATTGAGCCGTGAACGCACATTCCCAAGTATCCCTTGGAGTCCATGAATATTGCTCCTAGTTCAGCCTTGGGATTTGAAGGGGGAAGGAGAATCGCTCCGAACATGTCAGTATGCCCTCTCGGTTCATGCATTAAGAGTCTCCTTACGCTATCGAAATGTTTCTCGAAATTGTTCTTTTTCTCGGCCATGGTCTCGCCCTTCAATTCTGGAAGAGAACTAATCACAATCCTTGTGGGCTCGCCGGCTGTGTGAGTTTCAACGCAACGAATTTCTCTGTCCAAGAGCAACCATAATCGCCTCTCGGTCGCTGACTATGAGTCATGCGTTGGCTTTGAACTCTTGCGGTCCGGGTTCCGGCGGTCTTACCGTCGGCAATCCAATATTCAACCATGCGTAGCATCATACTCCTAGAGAACCGCTTATCTAACTGTACGATACCTAACTGCACGAGTGTGATCATGCCTGTGAAAATACACGGGTACACGGAGCAAGAGCTGATGAAGATGGATCCTGCTCCGCTGAGAGCGATCCTGCACGAGCGGACACACCACACGATTGAAGTTATGATCTACAGAATTCTCAGAGGAAAGCTGAAGAAACCTCCAAGGTTCGGCGACGATGCGAAGCTACTCCTTGATTTATGGAGGAGGCGGGGGCTACCGACTGATGCCCCAGATCTCCAATGGTGTATAAGGTACGTCGGACTGGCAGAGAAGCTCAACGCAGGCGAAAAGATAGACCTCAACACCAAACTGCCAGAACCTTTCTCCGACGCGGAAATGGAGACCGTCAGGAAGCTGCTTTACGAGCGAAGATCAATAAGGCAATTCACGGACAAGCCGGTTCCCGATGGCATGATTCACGAAATTCTACATGCCGGACTCATAGCGCCTCAAGGATGTAATGTCGGCTCGACACGCTTTATTGTTCTGCGGGATCCAGAGGAATGGAAGCTCGTTCAAAGCGACATACCAATAGAGAATGGCGTCGTGATCGTGATCTGCCAAGATATGCGTGTCTACAAAGCGTTGAGATTTGACGAATACGTTCCGCAGAATATCTACTATGATGCAGCTGCTGCGGCAGATCATATGTCCTTGATGGCACACGCCCTCGGTCTTGGAGCGTGCTGGCTGACTCACGGTGAAGAGACTCAGAAGAAGCTCCGAAAGTATTTTGGGCTCCCCGAGACCTTTGTCAGTCGTTGCCACTTGATTGTCGGCTGGCCCGATGAAGCCCCAATCAAATCCCAAAGAATGAGTGTTAACGAGGCAATGGTACACAAGAAGTGACCTTAATGGAGAATCGTTCCATGAGTGAAAAAGAGAATGTCGTATCTCTGAAGGAAGCTACGCAGCAGGTTGAAATTGCCACAACTAGGGTGGCGCTACTGCACCTGTCATTCTCCAAGACGCTGGTGGAGGAGTTTGGCAAGGAAAGAGCAGAGGAGTTGATTCTGAAGTCTATCATGGAATACGGGAGACGAGTGGGCGAGCGAACGAAACGGGGACTCCCTGACCTTCCGAAATACGGAGTCCATGGTGGACGCAAAGAGGGAAGAGTCTACGACTGCGTTTTCTCAAGAGTCTTCCAGGAATACGGAGAGCAGGACCTTGGCTGCCTATACTGCTACGTCGATCCTGCCAAGAAGATGGCATCAGATCCCACGCGAAAGATCATACATACCACATGCGCAGCGTGCGGCGACGAATATTGCACGTTTGAGGAATTGCCCACAACCCAGAAGGAACGAGAAGACTTCACCAACAAGAGCGGAGATTGGAAGTACGTGGATCCACGCCTCGCTCAAGAAGCGAGATGAAGAAGGCCGGGCCAGACCACAAACCTCTAGGATCCAATCTTCTTAGCGAGCCATGCGAGTTTTCGGCCAAAATGTTTGATCGTGGCAACGCCTTCTTCGTCCTTGACGACCGTCCCTTTTTCCCGTCCGAAGGCTACGTTCCAGTACGTTGACCCCGGAACAATCATCCCATGGATCATGAAGAAGAACATGAGTTGTGCCACGGTGAAGTTATGGCCCGCACGTCGAGCCACAACTATGGGGCCTCCAACCTTATTCTCGAAAGGATGCTTCCCTCCCCGGTAGGCGTAACACCTGCTGATCAGGCTAGTCATTTGAGGTGTGGCGGCGCCGAAGTAGACGGGTGTCGCAAGGATTATGCCGTCAGCCTCTCGCATCTTCTCGTAAATTAGTTCAAAGTCGTCCTTCACGTGGCATTTGCCGTTCGTGCGGCACGTACCGCAGCCGTCGCATGGCGCTATCTTCTTCTCAGCCAGGCTGATCAGTTCCGTCTCGAGGCCTTCCTTATGTATCTCCTCGAGAGCAATGCGGGTGAGAGTCTCCGTATTGCCTCCTGATCTGGGGCTTCCAACAATGCCAACGATCTTCACTCGTGTTCATCCTCTGACGCTGAGACGTTTCGATGTCTTCTCCATTTACCCTTTTCCGTCGGCCAGATATCTGACGCGAGGCAGGACCGCGAAGCGATTGGAAGCCGCATCATAGTGAATCCTTACCTACTGTTTGAGAAGGGTAGGTGAACCAGGCAAATATTTGGCATTGCAGTGATTCGCGCTTCGCTGATACCGACCTTAGAAAAGCTCGATCCAGATTCCGTTTGGGTCTTCTATGTAGGCCCATCGACCGCCATCGGCTCTCATCTCTAGTATTGTTCGATGTTCCGACGACCGGGCCTCCTCGAGCGCCTTGTCAAGATTGTCGACTTTGAATGCTAGGTGATCCAATCCCTCTCCAACAACATACTCTGTACAGTGAGGACTGCCCTTCTCATAATAATTCAGTTCCAGAGTGAAACCTTCCTTCTCGCTTTTCAGGCCAACAGTCTCCCCTTTTGTCTGCTCGATTTTGCTCCGGCCTATAACCTTCATGCCAAGCAGCTTCGTGTAGAAATCAATTGACCTTTCCAGATCCTTTACTCTGATTCCAACATATGTGAACTTAGCTTGCATAGTCATCATCATCGAGCTGTACAGTGGAACACACATATATTCGTAGCAGAATTTGAGGCCTTCTGCATAATTTCGCCTTCGTTTGCGCAACGACTGTGGTCGCCATGGGCAGATTGGCTGTTCACCTACTAGGGATTTGGTTAGGGAGACAGGGCCGCAACAGGCAAATAGGCCTATCCCGTTCTCATTCTAACCAAGAATAAGCAGCGACGTGACGTATTCCATGAGGAGAGAAGCCTATGTCCGATTGATCATTTCCATTGCCATATGTCAGCTGGCAGGGATCATTGGTTCAGTATTCACAACGCCTTCGATAGCGACGTGGTACGCAGGCCTTCGCAAGCCAGGTCTCGCCCCACCAAACTGGGTTTTCGCTCCAGTGTGGACCACTCTCTTTGTCCTCATGAGTATCTCGCTCTTTATCGTGTGGAACGCGGGATTGGACAGAAGTTATGTCAAGAGATCAGTCGCAGCTTTCGGTGTCCAGCTGGCACTGAACGTCCTCTGGTCTTACCTGTTCTTCGGATTACAGTCGCCTCTTCTTGGTCTGATCGGGATAGTGGTTCTATGGATCTCTATTGCGCTTAACATTGCGTTCTTCCTGAGGGTTTCAAAGATCGCTGCCTTCTTGTTGGTCCCTTACCTGCTATGGGTCAGCTTCGCCGGATACCTGAACTACTTACTATTCCTTCTCAACTAGGTGTGGCACCACGCCCCCCCTGAGTGAAGAGAGGAGCATGTAACAATCTGCTGGGAATCATCCGAGATTGCCATAACGTAATAGCAGCGCTGCGTCACTAATCAAGAATAGCGCGGCCGCTGAAGACCAGGATTCATGCCTAGTTTCCTCAGTTCAACCTGTATCTCAAACGCCCGAGCATACGGCTGACTAGGGTTTCTTCTCTGTTGTGTGTCCTTGGTGGTGAGATGTGAACCCTTGGAGAATCAAAGCATTATCTCAAATACTATTATGCCAAGGGCCAGAAGAATCACACCTAATGCTATAGCTACCGTCAGTGCCTTCTGATAAGTTGGCGATACCTTTTGCGGCTTACCCCACTTGTCCCTGTTTCTTAGGCCAACAGATAGATAGACCAGTCCCATAATCAAAAACCAGAAACCTATCACATTTCCAAAGATTAGATAGAAAACCACGCCAAGCGGAAGCCACACGATTCCCATATTGAAATAGCTACGATAGTCGACCTCTCTCTCCCAGCCTTTTCTTTTCAGCACCAAGACAGCGAGTACTGCAAGTATCACAGCTGCGACTGCAATTGAAACTAGTATCCATGGAACCGTCATTCTAGCCACAGCCTGTCTGACAGCATTGTGAAATAGCGATATAAATTGCTGAGTCAGTGCAGTATGGACTGGTGTGCGCACACATAATTGACGAAACGAATGACGGAAGACGGTTCAATTCATGACGGCCACACCAAGTGTACCGCGACCGGCTGAACATCGTGGATTTCACTCGCACCCTCA
>CAZGZF010000025.1:0-9247 GCA_964529995.1 uncultured Candidatus Bathyarchaeia archaeon | reverse complement strand
GATGTGTCCTTGATTAGGGGATCAATGCTTACTAGGTGCAGGTTAACCATGTCCGCGCCAAATTTTTCAACCGCGAGTCTAGCCCATTCGGCTGGATCCTCCAAAACGTCCTCCACATGCATCCTCACAGCCTTTGCGAGCCTTATCTCCATATCAAATACATCGAGCGCAATGACTGGAGGGTGTGGCATTGTTCCCTCTGAGAGGTAGAACGGAGGAACCTTCTCGCCTCCCAGAGCGAGCACTTTCCCACGTGTGCCCCCTTCGGCCCGGGTTGCGCCAAGCCTAACCTCAACGATTGATCCGGGGTACTGCCTCACAGGGCGACGGAATTCTGTCTTGAGGATCTCGCTTGGCTTGGCTTTGGCTGGAGGAGCGCGAGTTGGAACCTGTATGCCCGTCACTGCTGGCTGGACCCATATCTCCAGATCGCCTATTTCCATCTCAACGTCTTCGAGCTCTATCTCGCTGTATTTGCTGAGAAGCTCTAGAATCTTCGGACTGAGTTTCATACCCGGCTTCTTTTCAGAGTTCTCTTCGGACAATTGGGCTACTCACCCTTTCTTCTCTGCGGGCCTGAGGATCAGTTTCCTTGCGGTTATCTTTGCGTCCTTGAGGATTATCTTGAAGCCCCCCGCTCCGATCGATGTTGCCGGCAGCCCTGCAAGTTGAACAACCTCAGGTGTAGGCAACTCGGCAGTCACCTCCGCCACCGCTTCTACAGGAGCCTTGACCCACCGTCCAACTAATGGGTGGTCTTTCGCCTGGAGGAAGCTTCTCAGTTCGTCGACATTTTTGACCTCATTCTCCGTTGCTATCCTGTCCACAAGTTCCTTCGGTATGAAGTCTTTCACTCTCTCCTTCAGCTTAGCTGGTACCCAAGCGATCCTCTCCCAACTGCCATCGGCCTGTAGGAATTTCGGAGATCTCATGTATTCAATCGAGAGACCATGGAACCCATCTATTTGTCTCCCCCCTGCGGTTGAATCAGCCATGGTGGAGAATGGAAGTCCGTTGACGGTCGCCCCGACATAACCTCGATCTACGATCCCAAAGCCCTCAACCTCTGGGATGTAGAACGCAGTCGCCTCGAAGCAGCCGCAAGACGTGTGCGGGAAGCCAAACGAAGAGTAGAGATACACGCGAGTGACTTCACCAAGTGTCTTCTCCTTCGCGGCTGCATTGACACCTGAGAATTCTCCTCGAAGCGGGTCCAAGATTTCGCCCCGTTCTATCCTGAACACGGGCCCTTTCGGGTCTATTCTCGCTGAAGCTCTCCCGTCGAACCAACTGATTGCCCCGCAGTTCGCGTACCTCTGTGGAGTTATCACGCACACGTGAGTAGGAGCAAACGACTGGCATAGTATGCAACCGTAGAACGAGTCCACTTCTTCGTCTTTAAGCCCACGGGCTCTAGAGTCGCGAGCGTCGTAGATCTGCCTCGCCTCACTAAGCATCTTTTCAACCATCGGAGGATCCGTAATGAAGGTCGCCTGTATCTTTTCGATTATCGGGAGCTCGCTCTTGAAGAGCCTGACAAGTATATTTCCCAATATCCCGAAAGAGTTCAAACCTTTCCGGAAGGATTTCTTGCTCAGGCGAATCCAGATGTCGTATCGCTGGTTGAGATGCATCAACCCTTCAACGTAGTTGCAGTACGCATGGATGCGTCGCTCGATGACCCCCTCCAAGTCAGGCTCAACCTGTTTTCCAGCAACCTCTATGAGAATTCCAAGTGGGTAACTTCCTCCCTCGTTCAACTCCTCAATGTCTGGGCCGACAGTTCTTACGTTGCCGTCTTTGACTTCGTCCATACTTCGAGCTCTCACAAGCTCAAACTTCGCAGGAATGTCGAGACCTCCAAATTCCACGAACATGTCAGGCTTCCTGATCCGTTCCCCTTCGTAGATGACCCCGACATCAACCGGCATATCGCTGAACATAGACATTACTGGACCCTCCCCAGCCCGTTCTGTATGGCTCTAAGATTTTTCTCCCATTCTTCTGGGCTCAGGTTCGGGAATGACCAGTTGGCGTGAGGCTGATAGAACCTGTCGAGGCTGATCGTTCTCAGTTTTCCTCCGAAATGCTTCAAACCCGACAGCAGCAGCCATTCGACATAGTACTGCATTCCGGCGAAGATTGCAAGATCGTGTTGTCCTTCTCCTTTTACACCGGGCCACTCGGAATCTCGGAGCCTATTCGCGATGTCAACTGCCGACATCCATGAGGCTGGCTCATAGTTCCTTTTCTTGAAATCGACGACTGCTCGGCTCGTTGCAGCAACTGGTATCTTCCCAGCTTTGGCTATTCGGATCAACTGGTCAATCTCTTTTTCTCCGGCAACCTCTCGTTGCGCTGACTCTGGCCCCACTATCAAGAGTGGCCGTTTCGCTCTCTTGATCATACCGATAACAACCTCCGGTTTGGATATCACCAGTGCCTTCATTGGTCCAGGAGTCTCGGCTTTCTGCCAAGGTTCAGGTTGACTCATTACTCCTTCCTCCTCCTCACCAGTCGCGGCAGTAGCGTTGGATCTGGAATATCTCTCTCCTTCCATCCTTTCTCTGCAAGTATCTTTTGGATCTCGTCTTTCATGGTTATCGGGATGTCGGTCACTCTGCGGACAAACAGGTGAACATCGTCAGGAACATCGCCGAATAGGCGTTTGTGCAGATCAACGTAGTGTGTCAGCTTTATTGCTCGGCCTTTTGAGGTGTCATTCGGTCGCATGCACAGCTTGGCAATCATGACCATTGCCTCTTCCTTGGTTTCGGCAGCGTAGAACAGGTGTTCAGGCGCTGGGCCAACATATGTCTTGTTACCTGTTCGTGCATCGAAGACGTACCAATCGCCTTCGCGATCCTTTCTGCCAAGGAGCATCCTACGATACTTCATTCCGTGAGGCCCCACCACCACAGGGACTCCTAGACGCCAACAGCCGCTGGCTATTGCTGCAGCTTTCTGAGACATGGCTCCCCATGCGACTCCGACAGCTCCCACTCTGTTTAAGACGTAGTCAGCTATTTCCTCGTAGTTGCCTCTGAGACTGCGCTTTGCGAATATGCTGGCGATCTTCATGGCGGCTCCTGCGATGTGGGAGTTTGCGACACAAGAGCCCACGTTCGAAATGCATCCTGCATCGAATGCGCCGGGATAGGCCTCGTACATGTTCTTTCCCTCCTCGTTCTTGTGCATAGCAATTGACATGGCGGCGCAGCCAGATGACGTTACAATGAAGCGTCGCTTCGCAAACTCTTCAGCCATCTCCGCGACTTCGCGGCCTCCGTGGGGATAGTTTGAACAGCCAACAAAAGCGACTACTCCGGGAATCTCGCCGAGCACTATGGGACTTCCTACGTTACGAATCTCCACATCTTGAACTCCGCCGCGACCAACGCGGATTTTGAATCTCTCTTGCGAGAGATCCTTGCCCGCTGCTGAGACGATGAGGCTGTGGACTGCGACGCTGTTAGGGCAGGCAGATTCACATCTTGCGCATCCAATACAGTCGTTCAGGAGTTCTGAGAGTGCTCCGACATCTCCCTTGGCTGCTCGGGCAATCGCTTCAGGAATGGCCAGATCATTAGGGCACGCCCTTCTACACTCACCGCAACTACTGCATTTCTTGGCAATTGCAGCTATCTCCCCCTCGTTCGGTAGAGTCTTGAACTTGCCTCGTTTGGGCGCTAATTCCCCTGCCGTTCTCACCGCAACCTCGCCGGCCTTCTCAGGGTTCAGAATTAGCACCCCGGAATCCTTGCCCGAGACAAGGTCAGACACGATCTCCTCGACACTGTCCGCAGTCCGGTTCGCCAAACCAGCGCAGTTCTTGTCACTGGTCACAATGACTGGCGCCTTGATCTTCTGAGCTTCAACGAGCGTGTCTGTCCTTATACACTGCTCGTCGAGAACGATCAGGTCCGGAAGTCCGCTTCGAATGAACCTCAGCTGCCATGAAAGCGGTCCAACAATCTTGGCTCTAGGATTATATCTCGTCATGTCATGCGCTGTGCAGCAGATGCCTGCAACCTCGATTTGACCGTACAACTTGTGATTGTCCACATAGTCCATGATTGCTCCTGCGGGAAGGACATTGTGTCCAATTACAAGGATTGTCGGCTTTGAGACGTCTACTGCTCCGAAGCCGATTTCTGCAAGAGGAGCGTCTGGGTCGGCTTTGGGGAGATTCATTGCGCAGATCTGTGCAATGTCAGCAGTCTCCAGGGCGACGTGATCAAGCATCCCTGCGTGTAGGACTTTCGACTCGAAGTCAATGTTGCTTTCTTCTTGGCCGGTGTGAGTGGCAGCCAGTAGCTGAGTGATCTGGGATTCAACGTAGTCCAATACGTCTTCCAAGTCTCCGAGGATCTTAGGTCTCATACCACAGACCGTTCTAATGATGGGGGCTTCCACCTGTACGTTCTGGCCCATGTTGATGCCGTGATCACGGCCGTGCTTTCCTATCAGGTGATCTAGGAGGTGCCTCGCGTGTGCGGTGTGGGTCGAGGCGCCTATGCATGCTGCGATCAGTACTATGCGAGATTGCTGCCCGGCGATGTCGAGCCCGCAGGCTCCTCGCTTTTGCTTGGTCAAGTCGCACTTTCCCATTGTGCAGAGGCAGCATAGGTCGCAGAAGGGCATGTAGAAGGGTTGGTAGCGTTGTAGAAGCTTCGAGTCCCACTCCCTTAGGTCTATGACTGATGGAAACGGCGTAGGTCCAATCTTCTCAGACCATGTTTCCTCATAGATTCGTCCGACACTGATCTCTAGATTTTTCAGAATAGCGGTGTCTGTTTTGAGTTCTCCCACCTTCACGTGAAGTGCCTTCTTGGACAATTGTTTCCCTCCTAAGCAACAAACAGGGACGTTTGCGACTCAAGATTTTCCTATGCTATATAGCCCTTATGTCTCTAGTTCTGACTGCCATGTTCTTAACGGCAGCTATTGCGTCGGTTCGCTGCTCCACTGAAACAGGGAATTTCTTGGAGCGATTGAGCTGGGTCACCTGTTTGCAGCGGCAGGTTAAAGTATTCGCGATCACGACACATCGCAACGCACCGGAAGAGTAGAAGGATGCCTTCTTGGGGTTCTCGATAGTTGTGACAGGCAAAGGAGGGACAGGGAAGACCACGATAGCGGCTCTCATCGTGAGAGCCCTCATGGAGAAGACGACCAAGGCGATTCTCGCTGTTGATGCTGATCCTAACTCGAACCTAAACCAAGTACTCGGGGTTCCTCTCAAGAAAACTGTGGGAGATGTTCGGGAGGAACTGCTTCATGAGAAAGAGAGGCTGTCGCCAGAGATGCCCAAGGAGTCCTACCTGGAGTTCATGGTGCAAAGTTCGGTTGTAGAGGGCAGCAGATTTGATCTACTAGCCATGGGCAGGCCCGAAGGCCCCGGCTGCTATTGCTACATGAACACCCTTCTGAGAAGGATAATCGATGCGATCTCGAAGAACTACCCGTACGTGGTCATGGATGCGGAGGCAGGCTTGGAGCATCTGAGCCGAAGAACAACAAGAGACGTTGACTTCATGTTCATCGCAACTGACCCCACTGTAAGATCAGTGGAGACGGCGCGCAGAATACTCGAACTTTCGAAACAGATAGAGACAAACGTGGGACAAGTCTATGCCATTCCCAACCGCGTCCCACAAAGCCTGAAGACAGCTGTCATAAGATCTGTTGAAGACAAAGGCCTCGAATGCATTGGTGTCGTCCCGGAGGATCTACTTGTTCAGGAGTATGATATTGCGGGGAAGCCACTCATCGAGCTACCTGAAAGCTCTCCTGCCTATGGTGCGATCAGTGAGATCGTTGAAAAGACGCCACTTCAGCTGAACTAGCGGGAGAGACAGATTCGTTCCGGATGAGAGTAGATGTTCATTCTCCTTCCTCTCGCAAAACCGATCGCTGTCACTCCAGTCTTCTCTGCTACGTCTATGCCTGAAGTTAGCGTAGCTGATATTGAAGCGACCACGGGCATACTGACGCGTGCGACCTTCAGAATCATGTCTCCGGTGAGCCTACCTGTGGACACAAGAAATCTTTCATCAAAAGTTTGGCCCCGACGCGCGCAGCTACCTATCACTTTGTCGACAGCGTTATGCCTGCCGACATCCTCAGCCAGTTGATCTAGGATTCCGTTACGATCGCAGATGGCGGCGGCGTGAACGCCTCCTGTGCGCCTGTAGACCGAAGCTTCACGATTCAGGCTATTAGCTGCACGTTGAATGGCAGAGGCGTTAAATACCAGTCGACGATCTACCGTCAAGGGCGCAAGTCTATCCGTCAGTTTGGCAAATGGTGACGGAGCGCCTGCTCCGCATCCGCTAGTTACTATTCTCAGGAATGGAGTTGCCTGGCTCAGCCTATTTTGAAGATCGAGCTCTGGTGTAAGCGTGACTTCGCATTTGTGTCTGTCGTCAACCCTGATGGCCGTCAGCTGATCAAGTCTATCGATTATTCCCTCAGAAAGTAAATGGCCTGCTACAAGGTCCTCTAGTCTTTCTGGAGTACACATGATTGTCAAGCAGTGAACCCCATTGATGATTATGTGAACTGGGGATTCAGCAGCTACAAGGTCGTCCACTATCTTCGGCGGCTCTCCTATCGATTGAAGCTTCAAGATCCTGCGGTTTTCCACAGCGCTCATATCACTCACCTCTTAGCCTTAGAGATGACGTAGCTGGCGATCTCTCTCGCGATATCGACTTGGGTCGTGCTCTGAAGTCCTCTCCAACCTGGCTGAGAATTGATTTCATGCACGAGGACGCCGCGTGGACTCTCCATGAGATCTACTCCTGCGATTTCGCATCCGATAATGTCTGCGGATTTGATTGCCAGCTCCTCAATCTCTGGAGCCAATCTAAGAGGTGTTGGCTTTGCCCCCTTACTTACATTTGTCTTCCAATACGTTGAAACCCTCAGCATGGCAGCAACTATCGTACCGCCAACTAGGAAGACTCTGATGTCACGAAACCCGTGCCGTACAAACTCCTGCACGTAAAGCACATGTCTGTTGAAGTGTAGCGTCCTAAAGGTCCTTTCAGCTATGTCCTGATCTGAGATTCTTGCTGCCCCGATCCCGCGTGAACCAAATACTGGCTTCACCACTATGTCTCCGTCAAACTCGTGAAAGGCTTTGAGGGCTTCGGAAACGTCCTCTGTGACGACCGTTTTGGGGACCTGAATGCCTTTCTCTGAGAGAAGGATAAGGGTGTGATATTTGTCAGCAGCCTTCTCTATGCTTGAGGGATGGTTGACGACTGGTAGGCCGCTTCTCGAAAGCGTGTGTAGGAGGTTGAGCCGGAATATTATCTCGTCCAGCGACCCTCTTCCAATGGGCCTTACGAGAAGAGCCTCGATCGCCTTGCTTACGTCCGTTCCGTCAAGCAAGATGGAGGGGGCGATTGCTATCCTTGAGACGAGGTTAGGAAACGTGAAGCATCGCGGGGTCGCCCCTAGTCTTGAGAAGGCCTCCCTTAGACGTGATGAGCACCATGCGTTCTCGTTTCGTGTGAGAAGGCCAATGTTCATCTCATCAGATCTCCGATACAGATTCCCGTATACGTCTAGATAAGTCCGAGTCAGTATGAGAGTTTGCTTGCGGAAAAGGCCTCCTTTGGCAACCCGAGCAGAAAGCATCTCTAACTATGATGAGAAGAGAAACGCATCTTCAGCCTAGAATCTTGACGCATACTGTCTCTATTTGTATGTGAGAGCTTCTCTGAGGTGGATCTTGACAGGCCCGAGTTTGCCGCCGAAGTTGACAGCAGTGATCTTCTTGACTCCTGGCACCTGAGTCGCAGCTCTCATTCCTTCAGCCGTCGCCTTCTTCAGTAGACTCGGATTGAGACCATTGAAGACAAGTTCGTAGACGCTATTTACTCCTTGAGGTACTTTGGAGTCTGAAATCTGGCTTCGCAGCTTCGGACAGAATGGGTCGTTCGTGGAGGCTCCGAGTTTGTACTTTCTTGAGCCGACCTTGGAGCCTGATCGACAGATGCCTCCGGGAAACGTGAGAATGACACCTGGCACAGACTGAATCGCTTGAACAGCCTTCTCAGCTGCCTCCAGCCCCGTCTTGTGTGAGTCTGACATGATCAGGAAGTTTCCGCCTGCAGCAGCCCTTCTCACCCCGAACCTGTCCTCTATTACGAATTCACCCTCCATCACTGGGATCTTCCAAACCTTCCTGTCAGCCACGACGTCAGCTTTCTCGAATCCGTCACCGAACATTCTCACAGCTCTTCCTATCCTGATTCGTTTCTTAGCGTCTGGCATTGCATCAAATGCCGCTGTAGTGGGACAGGTTAGGACACACTGACCAATTCGGCCTAACATCTGCATCTTCCACTCGTGACCGGTTCTATGGTAGATCTGGATGACTGCTCCGGGCCTACCGTCGGGAGTCTCGCTTGGCGGTACGATCCTTCCTTCTATACCGGCTTCGGCAGGAGACATAATGATGGATGATGCGAAACCAGTTGCGGCTCTAGCTGAAGTCATAGCCCACTTTTCGCTATCGGCTGTGATCAGTATCCGCCCAGCAATCATGGGAAAAGCTTCAGCAAAGGTGTCCTCAATTTCGACGTTAGCTCTCACATCGATTCTCCTGCCTTGATACTTGTTGACATCAGGCGTTTAAGACTTGGCGTAACGAATGTACATGATCAAACAACGATAGCACGCGACGAAATACTCTAAGATACCGTTCTGCGTAAGTCTTCTTATTGTGGTAAGGTTACAGGCAGTCCATGAGGAACGATTGCCGAGGGAGCCAGCCACGGTAAGAAGAGAGAGGAGAGGGCATAATAGCGAACCGGGCCCGAAAGGGAAGGCATATGACAGACTGATCAGAGGCGGACTAATAGTTGCTGGAACGATCTTCGTAGCACTCGGATCCATAGGGATCTTCGTTCCTCTTCTGCCCACTACACCCTTTCTCTTGCTCGCCGCAGCGTGCTACGCTAGAGGATCAAAGAAGTTCTACAATTGGCTTCTCAGCAACAGATGGTTTGGACAATACGTCAGAAACTACTTGGAGGGAAGAGGAATTCCATTAAAGACGAAGATCTTGGTGATTCTTCTTCTGTGGCTGACTATCGGCTACTCGGCAATGTTTGTCATCCCGTTACTCGTAGGCAAAGCTGTTCTAGTCCTGATAGCTGTAGTGATTACATTGCATATATCCTCGATTAAGACGTCGAAAGAACCTCCGTATTCCTCTCAATCAAATCCT
>CAZGZF010000024.1:3560-10472 GCA_964529995.1 uncultured Candidatus Bathyarchaeia archaeon | reverse complement strand
CTGGCGGACCGCCTCCTGTATTGCTGAGACGGCGTTCTTGAACTCAAATGGGTCAACGACCTTGACAAATTTGATGCCGCATGCTCTTGCTATCTCTTCGATCCCTATTCTCTTAGCCACCTTTCCCATGGCGGTGATTCCGGTTCCAGGGTGGGGCTGGTGTCCAGTCATCGCTGTGGTCATGTTGTCTAGAACTACGTATACGAACTTGTGGTCGTTGTACGCCGCGTTCACCAGACCTGGTATTGAGGCGTGAAAGAACGTCGAGTCACCGACCACGCCGATCACGGGGTCAGTCGTCGCTTTGCTGAGGCCTGCTGCCAGCCCTACGCTTGCACCCATAGAGATCATCACGTCGCCTACGCACAGCGGAGGTTGATAGCCTAGCGCGTAACAGCCGATATCAGTGGCGACTATGGCCTTTCCTCCGGTGGCGACCCTGATCGCGTGGAAAGATGCTGTGTGTGGACAGCCGGGACACAGCATCGGAGGCCTGGGGATAGCCAGCTTATCCGACTGGACAGCCTTCTTCAGCGCCTCTTCATAACTCTGTGGAAGTGGTTTTCCGACTATTTTCGATAGGCCTTCAGCCACTATTCCTGTGGAGAACTCTCCATGTCGCGGAAAGAACCCATCCAGCTTTCCGAGAATTCGCACATCAGAGGTAGCCCTGTGGGCGATAGCGTTCACCTGAAGTTCCAGAAACGGCTCTAACTCTTCAACAACTGCGACCTGATTGACGGTGCGCAGGAACCTCAAGATCAGCTTGACTGGGAGCGGATTCACTGTTCCGAGCTTCAGTATTTTGGCGGTTGCTCCAATCATACGGAGAGCCTCAACGCAATAATTGTATGATACTCCTGAAGTGATCAACCCCAGCGAACCTGCTCCGAAGATTTGGTTGTGCGGGGACTGCTCGACAATCCTGCTGGCGTTGCTCATTTTCTCTAGGAGAGTTACATGTCCACCGCGAGCGTTCTGTGGAACCATGACAAGTCGCTTTGGATCCCTGACGAATGAACCCGCCTGCCTCTCCCTAACCTGTCCAAACGTTACGACGCCTCTTGTATGGCTGACACGTGTTACCAATCGCAGCATTACAGGAAGCTGCAGCTCCTCTGAGATCTCGAAGGCTGAGAGGAGCATTTCTCGAGCTTCCTGAGGGTTTGAAGGCTCCAAGCAGGGAATGTTGGCAAGTAACGCGTGGTAGCGGTTGTCTTGTTCGTTCTGCGAGCTGAAGCAGTCAGGGTCATCAGCGGAGACAACGACCAGTCCGCCTCTGACCCCGGCATAGGCAAGAGTGACTAACGTGTCCGAGGCGACGTTCAGGCCAACCATCTTCATAGCAGTCAAGGCTCTTCCTCCAACCAAAGAAGCTCCAGCCGCCACTTCCAACGCAACTTTCTCGTTTGTCGAGTACTCCATGTAGACGCCTGCATCATTGGCGACCTGGGCTATCGTATCCCCTATCTCCGAAGCGGGGGTACCTGGATACATTGTTACAATGTGGACGCCTGCCTCCAAAGCTCCTCGCGCTACGGCCTCATTTCCGAGCAGAAGGTACTTGTCGCCGGGCTTGCCTTCAAGAAGAAGGTGGGGGTCACGCAACGCATACAACCCCTTCGTCCAACTCTGCGCCCTATCACTCTAATATTGGTTCTGAGGAGTCTGAAGCGGGACAAAGGATGACTGTGACCGTCGTTAGGAAACCGCTCACCGTGGAGAAGCCAACTTTTGCGTTGAGAACAGCGGGTTGGACTAGACCATCAACAGTCCTTGCTCTGAACAGTAGTCCCAGAAGAGAGCGAGGAGCCACGGACAAAGTGCTTCAGGCCTTTCTCGAAGGAGCCAGACTGGAAGGAACCTCTACGGAAACCATCTATCTCCAAGGAAGGGACATTAGGCCGTGCTCAGGATGCTTCTCCTGTTGGGTCAAGACGCCCAGCAAATGCGTCCAGGACGACGAAACTGAAGACCTTCTTAGTAAGATTCAGGGAGCAGACCTACTAGTGTACGCCACGCCTCTCTATGATTTCACTATGACGGCAACAATAAAGGCCCTGATTGAACGGATGCTTCCTCTGCTTGAGCCGTACCTCGCAGAAGGTCCAGATGGAAACACTATTCACAAGCCGAGGTCAGGCAGAACGCAGCCCTCAACGCTGATTTCTGTATGCGGATATCCAGAGATCTCAAACTTCGATTCGCTAAGAGCTACATTCCGAAGAGTATGCCGACCACCATACAATCCGCTTGTAGCAGAGATCCTAAGAACAATGAGCACAGCCATGCTTTCGAAGGAATTCAGCTTTCTCAGCGAAAGAGTCGACGAGTATCTCAGCCATGTGAAGAAGGCCGGGCGAGAGGTCATTAGCAACGGAAGCATATTTCCAACCACTCAGGCCAAGCTGGAGGAAGATCTGATGCCCCCGGAACTCTATCGGAAAGGCGTCAATGAATGGTTCAAGAGGCGGATCAGTAGGCTCTGAGGTTTTCAGCCTCAAGAGAGTTCTGGCGTCTGCTAATGACTATCTTGGCGAGACCTCTTTCACTGCGCCTTCAATGATTTCGAGTGCAATGTCAACAAGTTCTCTTGTGATCGTTAGTGGGGGGACAAGCCGGAGTGTTGAGGGGCCACTCGTAATCAATGCCACTCCTCTTCTCCAGCTTTTCATCATAATCTCTTTGGCCTCTTCTATGCCGGGAACTTTGGTCTTTCTGTCCTTGACGATCTCCGCGCCGATCATTAGGCCTTTTCCTCTCACGTCGCCGATGATGTCGTGTTCATCCTGCATTTCTTTGAGTCTACTCATGATGTGAGTGCCCTGTCTTGTCGCGTTTTCCATTAGTCTGTCTTTCTCAATTATGTCTAGGACAGCTTGCGCGGCAGCAGATGCTACTGGGTTGCCTCCGAAAGTATTCGCGTGGGATCCTCCCTCCCAATCCATTATCTCAGCCTTCGCGATCGTTGCCCCGAGAGGAAGTCCCGCTGCTAGCGATTTAGCCATGCAGACTATGTCCGGTTCGACATTCCAATGTTCGATTCCACACCACTTGCCAGTTCTTCCTACTGCTGATTGGATCTCATCGTCGACAAGGAGAATGCCATACTTGTCAGTGAGTTTCTTGAGCTTCTGGAAGTATTCTGGAGGCGGAACGACGTATCCCCCCTCTCCCTGTACAGGCTCAACGAAGAACGCCGCGGTATCCTCGGGGGGAACATACTTCTTGAATATCCACTCATCTATGAATTCCACGCACCAATATTCGCAGTCGGGATACGTCAGTTTGAATGGGCAGCGGTAGCAGTAGGGATATGGAACATGCGTCACGCCAGGCATTAGCGGAGAGAAGTATTTTCTCTGCACTGGTTTGCTAGCTGTTAGGCTGAGGGAGCCGATCAGCCTTCCGTGAAACCCTCCAATGAAGGCGAGGAACAGTTGCTTCCTCGTGTGCCATCTTGAAACCTTTATGGCTGCCTCGATCGCTTCAGCTCCACTATTCGAATAGAAAATCTTCTTTGGGAAGGCTCCGGGAGTTATCTTCTCAAGCTTCTCTCCCAAGTCGACCAGACTCTCGTAGTAGAAATCTGTGTAAGAGTAGTGTAGGAATTTCTCAGATTGCTTCTCTATGGCATCTATGACTCTGGGGTGGCGATGTCCAACATTGAGGCATACGAGCCCTGAGTTGAAGTCTATGTACTCGTTCCCATCCACATCCCTCACTATGCAATCTCTCCCTGATTCAACTACGAGTGGGTAGAATCGAACCATCGACCCCGAGATGAGCCTGTCGTCTCTTTCTAGAAGCGCTCTTGCCTTCGGTCCCGGCGGGGTCACTATGATTCTTGGATACTTCGCTTCCGTCAAGGAGTACCACAACCTTTCCAAGGGACGGGCATTGCCCACGCTATTGTAAAAGGCTTATGGCAAAGAATTCGCGTCCGGGATCTACTCTTTTCTTAGAGCGATCTCTATTATGGATATGCTCGCCCTTGTTCCATCAGGTCTGGTGACATCCTCAGATCCGATGCAGATGTTTCTAACTGAGAGGTTCTTCTGGAACTTCTTCAGTCGCTCCACGATGTCCACGGCGTTGTTGATGGACTGTCCTCTGGCCCTCAGTACAACTTCCTCTGCGCCGGAATTGAAGAGTGTAACGCATGCGACAACATAGTTCATGATTGGCTTCTTGCCGACCCGCACCATGTTCTCTTGTACCGCTTTCATTTTCCCGCATTCCCTTGAAATGGCACAGACTAAGGGCAGATCTTCGTCTGATTAATCTTCCTATAATATTCCCAGCCTTCATCAACACCAAGCTGGATCTGAGACACCGCCTGCTCAGTGAGATGCCTAAATCGACCCTGTTTCTCAAGATATGACTGAACGGGCTTTCTCCTAGACTTCTCTAGGAGAGGCTTGCTTGGCACAGAAAGAGAGAACACGCTGTTCTCTATCTCAAAAAGTGCCCAAACGCCCGTCTGAACGGCGAGTCTTCCCAACTCAACTGACATCTCTGGGTCAGTTCTCCAACCAGGAGGACAAGGTACGAGAATGTGAAGGTATTTGGTGCCTTTCGTTGCCTTGGCTTTCTGGAACTTCTCGATGAAGTCTGTTGGATACGAAGGTGACAGCGTAGCAATATACGGGATCTTGTGAGCTGCCATTATGAGGGGCATGTTCTTCTTAGGCTCCTTCTTCCCAGTGGGGGTCGTCGTAGTCCATGCGCCTAATGGAGTTGCGCCGCTTCTCTGCATGCCCGTGTTTCCGTAAGCCTCATTGTCATAGCATACGTAGATGAAGTTGGTCCCACGTTCTGCTGCTCCACTCAGAGCCTGAATGCCTATATCGACGGTTCCGCCGTCGCCAGCCCAGGCCACCACCGTAATATCTTCGGTTCCCTGAGCCCTCAGCCCAGAAACGACACCTGAAGCAGCGGCGCCCGCACTAGCGAAAGGTATGTTGAGGACAGGAATGTTCAGAGAGGTTAGAGGAAACACGCCTTGAATGACGCTGGTGCAACATGCTGGTACTACCAAGATCGTCTTCTTTCCAAGTGCTTTGACTGCCAAACGTATGGATAGAGTTGCCGAGCAGCCTGCGCATGAGGCGTTTCCAGATAGGATGTATTCCTCTTTCACAACTTCCTTCAATGTGACCATCTAGTCACCTCCTCAACCCGTACCATGTCACTCTCTGATCGACCTGTCCAGCCTCGGCGCATCTCTCAGCATGCATGGCCATTGCTTCCACATCCCCCTCCGTGACATCTCTCCCGCCTATGCCTGCTATGAAGTCCATTATGAGCGGTCTGTTCTTGAGATCGCAGAGGGCACTCTGCACTTCTGTGAAGAGTTGGCCTTCCATCCCAAAGCTGATCGCTCTGTCAATCACGGCCATCGCGGCAGCTCTGCCGCAGATCTCTCTGACCTCTTCGATTGGGAAGGGCCTGAATGTGCGAATCCTTGCCAATCCTACTCTGTGTCCCTTCTCTCTTAGTTTTCGCACAGCGAGTTTGGCCTCGCTACCAATCGTCCCCATAGTGACAATTACTGTCTCAGCGTCATCGCAGGCGACTTCCTCCAAGAGGCCCCCGTGATATGGCAAACCGAATTTGTCAGCGTATTCTTTGTCGACGGCTGGGATCGATTCTTTCGCGTTGTCCATTGCCTCTTGGATTAGATACCTCAACTCCATGTAGTAGTCTGAAGATGAGAGGGTGCTGTGGCTCATGGGATTGTTGACATCTAGCTTCCAGCCCGGCTTGTATCGAGGCAGGAATGAATCCAAATCTTCTTGGTCAGGTATCGTGAATGGCATGTTTGTATGAGAGAGGATGAAGCCTTCAAAGCAGACCATTGCTGGTAGAAGAACTTTCGAGTTTTCGCAGATCTTGTACGCTTGGATTATTGTGTCGAAGATCTCTTGGTGTGATGCGCAGTAGAATTGAAGCCATCCTGTATCTCTCTGCGAGAGTGAATCATTTAGGTCTGGCAGTATGTTCCAGGGCGGCCCGATCGCCCTGTTCACAACGGCCATGACAATCGGAAGTCTTGCAGCGCTGGCCCAGTGAAGCATCTCATGCATGTAGACCAGCCCGTGAGACGATGTAGCCGTGAATGTTCTGACCCCTGAAGCAGACGCTCCGATAGATGCGGCCATCGCGCTATGCTCCGATTCAACACAGACATACTCAGCTCTCATCTTTCCAGAGTTAGCAAACTCTGCGATTATCTCAACTATCCCTGTTTGTGGAGTTATTGGGTATGCTGCGACGACTTCGGCCCTTGCAGCCTGAGCCCCGAAGCCGGCAACATGGTTTCCGGTGTCGAGAAGAGTACGCATCAACTATCGTTCCTCCTGATGCATCGTCAACGCCTTGGTTCGACATTCGTAGGCGCATACTCCGCAGCCCTTGCAGTACTCGTAGTTTATGATGGGGTAGTCGTCTGCGTCGCGATTGATCACGGCTTCAGGACAATAGATCCAGCAAAGCAGGCACTTTGTACACTTACCTCTATCAAGTACAGGTCGGAAGGTTCTCCAGAAACCGGTTCTTCCAGCTGATCCCTTCGTTGGCTCTGAGAGGCATGTTAATGGTATTTCATGGACTGATCTCGGGGCCTTCCCGCCTCCCAATACGCATGATCCTCCAGAAACGCGTGATGCTTGCTGACAGAGATAACCTTTCTGAGGACTGGAACTTGATGGATCACGGCGACGAACATGGGATGGTTCTCACGGATAACTGATCTAATCCTGTACATGTTCACAAAAGAAGACGGCAAGTGAATCGCAAAGTAGCTCTTCCTCAATCTGATATTACACGGTCATAGGCAAGCCTTACGGCTCTCGAGTTCAGTTCCCCAACATCTCCAGGCCACTCCTCCCTAACCGCCCGCTCAGCCGA
>CAZGZF010000024.1:0-3460 GCA_964529995.1 uncultured Candidatus Bathyarchaeia archaeon | reverse complement strand
TGCTGCGAAGAAGTATTTCCTGATCGCTGATCCTTGCAAACGCCTCGACGGGAGCTCCCCTCCTCTCGGCGCCAAACAGTACCATTGCCTGAGGCCATTTTCCCTCAATGAAGGCGGCTTTCGCTGTCAACTGCGCAAGGATTACCGCTCCTTGACCCCCCCTCCCGTGGAATCTGATCTCCTTAAGGATCTTCTTCACGCACCCTAGATCACGGAATTGGCAGCTTCCCATATAAGGCTAAGAAACCTAAAGAAGCTCTCCGACAAGTGCCGAGTCAAATGACATCCAAATCGTTCGCACTACCAGGTCAGCCATGCCCAAACTGCAGAAAGAATTTCCTGTCCCTTGCAGAATCTGTGGAGCAAGTGGAACACTTCGGCCCCGTACTGTTGACAACGATATCCTGTAGCCAATGCGGGTACAAAGACACAGATGTATCTTCAATTCATGCAAGAGAGCCAAGCGTGATGCGTGCTCGGATCACTTCAGGTAAGGATCTGTCAATCAAGGTGATCAGGTCAAAATACGCAATCATTAGGATACCGGAGCTCGGTGTTTCGATCTCGCCACGAACCGCTGCGGAAGGATTCATAACCAACGTCGAAGGAGTTCTGGTCAAGATACAGCAGGTCCTTGAAGGAATCGCTCCGTCTCTCTCAAAGCAGAAAAGGAGACGAGCCAAAGCGACGTTGACAAAGTTGAAGAAAGCACGAGAGGGAAAGCTTGGGTTTGTGGTAGAACTCAAGGATCCTTCTGGCGTTAGCGCGATCGTCGGAAGCGATACGACGAAGATGACGAGGCGTCTGCTAACCAAGAAGGAGCTTGAGAAGCTCAGAAAGCAGTTACCGACCCTCCTTGAGGTGGGTTCTCGTCCCCGCTGATATGTCCAATCGATTTGATCAATAGTCGACTGAGGAGAATACTCTTGATCGACATCAAGGTCGGCTGGCAAAGCGGCGTTGCAGTCTCCGCCAAGGAGGCTAAGGTCATCCTTGACCCAACCAGTGGCAGACGGGTAGGAAAGAATGCCTATGTACTCGTGAGTCATGCCCACGCTGATCATACATATGGCCTTGGAACCAAGGCGAGAAAATACGCTGCACCTGAGACGATTGCCATCTATGAGGAAGTAAGCCGGAAGCGACTCGGCGACGTCGTACCTGTCAAGTTAGGCCAGCGTATCAGGGCAGGAGACATCAACATCATCCCGCTCAATGCAGGTCACATGCTGGGCTCAACACAATTTCTGCTTGAAACTCCAGAGAAGACGATCCTCTACACAGGAGACATCAACTGCGTCGACACGTTGACAACAGAATCGGCTCACCAGGGCAAGTGTGACGAGCTGATCATGGAGGCGACCTATGGCGATCCATTCTATGTCTTTCCGAACCGTCAAAAGGTCTATGCCAGAATTGTAGAGTGGGCTGCTGCCCAAGCTAGAAACGGCAAGGCGCCGATCTTTCAGGTATATGCCGCAGGCAAGGCTCAGGAGATTGTTAGACTTTTCAATCTCTACACCACTCTGCCGGTCATAGCGAGTCCGTCCGTGTCGAGAGTCAACGAGGCTCATACACGGTTCGGTATCAAGCTGAAGTATGATGATGCCTCAGGCAGAGAAGGCTCGGAACTGGTCAGAGGTGTTCATGTCTTCGTCACAACCTACAGAGATGCCATGACCTTTTCCGGTAAGTCATCGCGGGCTGTGGCCACAGGTTGGGCTCTGAGAATGCCGTCAAGAAACTTCGCTGCCTTCCCATTGAGCAGCCACGCAGATTTTCGACAGCTCGCATCCTACGTGAAAGCCACAGGAGCCAGAAAGATCTACGTCTACACAGGTTATGCCGACGTCTTCTCAGAATATCTCAGGAAACAACTCAGTGTAGACGCAAGACCTCTGCCAGCACTAGCACAGACTGAACTGTCCGACTTCCAGATCTCCTAAGCCGACTGACAATTATCCTAGGACGCTTCTCCGTACGGTAGCGTGAGAGTCTGTTATCACCCAGAAGAAACAAACAAATTGGATCATGAGGTCTTAGAGAAGTAACTGTCTCGTTGCGCTATGTTTTGAATGTGTAGAGAATGAATATGCTGGCCGCGATCAGTCCCACTACCATAACCATTACTACTTCTGGGCGCAGTTTGATTCCCGGCGTTTCCTCCTCAAAGAATCGGAGCAGTCCTGCGCTGGCTGCAGGCATAGGCGCTTCATCGCTTCTTCTCCTTTCCCGGCTCAATTGCGTTCACTCGAGGGTTGAGATCTGATCGGCCGCCTAAAAGTCTTGTTTGATAGGGGATTTCCATGACGCTGCTTGGCGTACGCTGTCAGGTTGCTTTAGGGCCAGGATCGCGCTCCTCTGCGGTTTACCGAACCTTAACGTATTCGTAAGCGTCGCGCGCTGTGTCAAATGCAAAGTGGATCTTCTGGAAATCCTTTCGAAATTCGGCGACGTCTCCTCTTACCTTTTCGGGAGGTTCTCCCTTGACGA
The DNA here is from genome assembly GCA_964529995.1 of uncultured Candidatus Bathyarchaeia archaeon. Classification (GTDB taxonomy): domain Archaea; phylum Thermoproteota; class Bathyarchaeia; order 40CM-2-53-6; family JALHTG01; genus JALHTG01. The sequence goes on along the minus strand of CAZGZF010000024.1, from coordinate 967 downwards.
CTATTCGCGCCATGAGTTCGGCGACCTCCTTCATATCGTTCTCTTTCATCCCAAGTCTCGTACACTCCAAGGTCCCACATCTGATTCCTCCTGGCGCTTCGAAATGCCTTCCGAACTTCAAGTCGTAGGGTAGCAAGTTCCGGTTGAGGATTATGTTAGCCTGCTCAAGTTTCTTTTCGATAGTTCTGCCGTCTCCGTAACTCGTGATGTCCATTATGAGGACATGCGATTGACTGAAACCTTTCTTCTCACCCAGGACCTTGAATCCCCTCTCGAAGAGTGCTTGGCCGAGAGCTTTCGTGTTCTTGACTATTTGCTCAGCATATTGCTTTCCAAACGCAAGCATCTCAGCGAATGCGACAGCTTTGCCAGCGACGCTGTGAAGGTGATGGTTGCTCACACAGCCGGGAAATGTTGCTTTCTTGATCTTGTCCGAGAATTTTTCCCATGAAAGGACCATGCCCCCTTGGGGTCCTGGCAATGTCTTATGTGTGCTTGCCGTGACTGCATCAGCACCTTCTCTAAGCGGATCTTGGAATTGTCCACCTGCGATAAGGCCGCTGACATGGGCTGAGTCGTAGCATACGGTCGCTCCAACATTGTGAAATGTCTCTACGAGCTCTTTGACCGGATGCGGAAAAGGAAACACCGATGCTCCAAACATGGCGATCTTCGGCGCGTTACCTTCCTGCTTGGTCATCTTCTCGACTTTCGCCTTAGTCTTGTCAACATCAATGTTCATCTCTTCGACGTTAAACGGAAAATACTCTACCTTCAGACCTCGAACTGCTCCTGCGGTCCCACCCAGCTCCAATTTGCCTGTGCTTATGTGGCCGCCGTTTGGTATGGCCAGCGACATCATCCTGTCCCCCGGGCTAGCGAACGCACTATAAACCGCAAGGTTAGCGCAGACTCCTGAAACTGGACGCACATCAACAAACTCTGCTCGAAACAGCCTCTTGGCGAG
>CAZGZF010000023.1:0-10605 GCA_964529995.1 uncultured Candidatus Bathyarchaeia archaeon | reverse complement strand
GGGTTTCTCATTGGATCGTGCTCCACACTTGGTTCACTCTGACCTGAACCGATAAATCTTGCGCAAGCCGGTTCTGTTAACTTGTCAGCGCAGGGAAAACGACTGTTAACTGATGGCGCATAACATCAAAGAGAATGGTTGAAGGTCGCCCCTTGCTAATCGCTCACCCTTGCTTTTTTCTCAAACGCCCTAAGTAGGAGAAGAATGCCGGCCCTCTCTGCGATCTTGTGCAAATAAGGAATATCCAGTTTCAATCGGGTGTTTCTCAGGACGCTGAGAACATCCACCTCATCTTGAACCCTTCTGTCTCTTCTTGATAGTTTATTCACTATGAAATCCTCTGGCCCGATTATCCAAAAGTCAAAATCCTCTATCTTGACCTTTTTCCTTCTGCTAAGGCATTCCGCATCTATGGTGATTCCATCAGGCCTAAGCCAGACTTCAACCTCAACAAAGGCTCTTGTATCAGTCACAACAAAATACGCCGTTTCTTCCGAAAAAGAAGACACTTGAAAGCCCGCATTCTCCAGCTCCGCCTCAAGTTGCATTGGCTGAGGTAACTTCATGGCGATAGCAATGTCTATGTCGATGGTGGACCTGGGACGGCCGTACATCGGTAATGCATGGCCGCCAATCAACATGTAATCGACATGTAGCCTCTCAAGTACTTGTACCAGATTCCGCAAAGTTTCTGATATTGCGGTCAAACTCGTTCATCTCGATGAACCTCTTGTAGGGATCGACACCGGCATCGATAAGCTTGTGCCACAATCTCAGTTGTTTATCCACGTTTCTTATGTCGTTCTCATTCATCTTGAGCATCATCGCGTTAACTGAACGCAATTTGTCAAGCACCACAGCACCTAGCGGAGATAGTGCAACAATCTTCTTTGGCCTACCTCTGCCGTTCAGAGATCGTATCAACTCTAAGACCCCAGATCGCTCTAATTCTTTTATGAGACGCATATTGCTCGTGTGGCTTCCACGTAGAGTATTGAGAATCTCGCGTACTCCAAAATCCTTGTTAGAGCAGAGTTCTAGCAGTCGAATCTCTGAGTCAAACATACGCGTTCGTCTTTGTTCCCAGAAGAGGGAACAAAGTATATAAAGGTTTGGTACGACCCTAAGAACGGGCAACAGCCTTCAGTTCCTTCCTCATCATTTCCTCTAGGATTTCGGACACCTTTGTCGCAATCTATTGCATATTTCCTGAATTCCTTCCAAAGCTCAGGATCAACGGTTATTGATGTCTCACCACAGAAAGTTATCATTACGCTCAAAGTATTCAGCGGAACTCGGCAACCTGTCAGACTGAAGTTCCAAGAACAACCGCGCCAAGACATTGTTGTGAGGAACAGAGAGGGCAATGAGGTTTAGAGTTGGTCTTACGGAAAAGTCTTTCCCGCGGTAATTCCTTCTCCGGTCACAGTGACGAAGAAGAAACCTCTCATATTTGAGCGGGCTTGGGATCTCAAAGGTAACGACGGAAACCCTGTTGAAATGGGAACGTACACCGTCAAGGGTGTAGTGAACTGTAAACCTTTGCCACTGAAGACCATAACAATTCCAGATATTGGCCTCAAGATAATGAAATAGCTGCACCTTCCCCTCTCTCTTTTACCTTATGTGCCGCCAGTTAATAGCCTAAACGATGCGCTAACATGTTGACAGAACCCGCAAGCCCGTGCCGTCGCATCTCGAGATGAAGACAACTCGTCGAGAAGCCTCTTGGAAAAGCTTAACCCATCTTTGACTAGTGCTATTCTCTGGGACGAAGTTTGGAGTCCAACGTTAACCAAATAGATGTCTTCTTCAACCCTCGTTCTGTGGCTGTGGTCGGCGCTTCTCGAAACGTATCCAAAGCAGGGCACGTCATCTTCAAGAACTTCGTCGAGAATCGGACGAGGGGAATCTTCAAGGGTGATCTCTATCCGATCAATCCGAATGAGGACCGCGTCTTATCCTACAGATGCTATGGTGCCTTGACGGATGTGATTGATCCTGTAGACACAGCCGTCGTGGTAATTCCGGCCCAGTTTGTGCCAAAGGTCATGAGGGACGCAGCAGCGAAGAAAGTGAAGGCGGCGGTCATAATTTCAGCTGGCTTCGGCGAAATAGGAAACACGTCTCTTGAGGAGGAAGTCAGAAACATCGCAAGAAGCGTTGGCATGCGTTTGCTTGGGCCGAACTGTCTGGGGGTCTATGACTCACGTTCAGGTGTGGACATGCTGTTCTTGCCAGAAACGAAGGTCCTCGAAAGTGGGGACGAGGTTGTGGCGACACCTAGACCGGTCCCCGGGAACTTGGCAGTCGTCAGCCAGAGTGGGGCGTTCGGCGCCGCAGCCCTAGACTACCTTACTGGCCGAGAGATGGGAATCAGCAAGTTCGTGAGTTTTGGAAACAAGGCTGATGTCGACGAGCCCGAAGTGTTGTCGTACCTGGAGAGGGATGAGGATACAAGAGTGATTCTTCTCTATGCTGAAGGGATAGCCTCTGGCAGACGGTTTCTCGAAGTTGCCAAGGAAGTGACAAAGCAAAAGCCGATAATAGCTTTGAAGGCGGGAAGAACAAGCTCTGGCGCAAGGGCAGCGGCTTCTCACACCGGCGCCCTGAGCGGAGCCGACAGGGTATACGAAAGCGCATTCGCTCAGGCAGGCGTGATAAGGGCTCGAGACATGGACGATTTCTTCCACGTGGCAAAGGCGCTCTCCTTGCAGCCGCCTGCATCCGGAGACAGAGTCTCCATACTGACCGACGCGGGAGGCCCAGGAGTCATGGCAGCGGACGAATGTGAAATGCTAGGAATCAGAATAAGAAAGCTCTCTGATGAAACGATCAGAAATTTCGAGAAGCTCAAGGACCAAGAGAGAATCCCCAAGTTCGCGACGAACCTTAACCCGGTCGATCTGACGGGGTCTGCCTCTTCTGAGATGTTCGAAGTAGCCACAAAAACCCTCTTGGACGATCCAGATGTAGACGCCTTGATCGTGATCGGACTTCACCACGTACCTGGCCTCAAAGAGGACTTCGTGGATAGAATAGCTGGCGTTATCCGTCAATACGAGAAGCCTGTCGTTGCATGTGACATAGGTGAGACAGAGATGGCGATGTATGTGAGATCAAGATTCGACAAGCAAGGAATCCCGTCTTACTCGTCACCAGAAGATGCAGCAAGATCTATGGTCGGCCTCGTGAAGTATGGACTCTACCTGAAGAAGCAAGGACGCTATGAGCAGTATCTGGCAAGCATGAAGAAGACGTAGGCTTCAGACAAGTGCTTGATCCTATTCCTATCCGGTGCTTAGCACGACTTCCTGTATCTCCGCAATAGCTAAGGATAGACTCTCCCGATGAGCCTCGGGAAGAGTATCGCGTCTCTGATATGCCTCAGCTTGCATATCCAAGAAAGCGTCCTTTCGACTCCCATCCCAAACCCCGAGTGGGGAACAGTTCCGTACTTTCTGAGGTCTACGTACCATTCGTAGGCCTTGTAGTCGAGATGTTCCTCATCGATCCTCTTGAGGAGTTGATCGAGGTCGTGTATTCTTTGACCACCACCGGTTATCTCCCCGTAGCCCTCCGGAGCCAAAAGGTCAGCCGATAGTGTCACCTCAGGCCTCGAGGGATCAGGCATGTGGTAGAACGCCTTAACACCCTTTGGGAAGTGGGTGAGAAAGAATGGCTTCTCAAACTCCAGAGTCAGCGTTCGTTCCTCTCTCCATCCCAAATCGGCTCCCCACTGTATGTCCATCCCCTTCTCTGTCAGGGTCTCGATCGCTTTGTCATAGGACAGTCTGGGAAATGGAGGGGCGATCTGTTCCAGATATTTTGGATCTCGGCCGATCCACCGCAGCTCATCTCCCATTTTCTGTGCGAGATACCAGCACATGCTTGACAGAAGTTCCTCCTGTACCTTCAATATGCCCTCAAGGTCTACCCATGGCGCCTCAGCCTCCAAGTGCCAATATTCGGTGAGGTGCCTTCGAGTCCTCGACTTTTCAGCTCTGAACGATGGAGCCACAGTGAATATCTTCCCCAAGCTCGAGATCACTGCTTCAGCGTAAAGCTGCCAACTCTGCGTCAAGTACGCTTTTGCATCGAAGTATTTGACTTCGAATAGTGTTGAGCCACCTTCAACCGCTGCCGTGATCAGCGTGGGCACCTGAATCTCTGTGTAACCTTGGGATTTGAACCAGGCTCGCGCAGCTTCAAGCATCTCTGCCCTCACTCTCATTGTCTTCTGCATCTTTTCGCTTCGTACCCAGAGATGTCGATGATCAAGAAGGAAGTCCGGCCCGTGGCGTTTCCTAGCTATCGGAAACTGTTCCGTCGATCTGTGGAGCACCTTTACGCCTTGCAATGAGATCTCGAATCCACCCGGCGACCTCGTGTCTCGTTGAACGATGCCGGACAACTCTAGAGTGGATTCGCGTGGCACTTCCCCAAGCATTCTGAAAGTCTGATCGCCCACCTGGTCCTTCTTCGCAGTGCACTGGATGATTCCGGATCCATCGCGTAGGAGAAGGAACCGTATTCCACCTCCCATCCTTCTAGCGTGGAGCCATCCCCTGATCCTCACCTGTTTGGCTTCCATGCCTCCCTCCAGTATCTTCGCTACCTCAACGAGCTCTGTCAAGCTAGAAAAACCTCCAACAGCGGACAGGGAAGAGTAGGCGACAGATCTCTACTTGAGCCGCAAAGGCTCGTTAAAGGAGCCACCTTCCATGCTGCCCACCAAGCCGTCAAGTTGTTCCAGATGACTATTTAAGTCGTACTGCAGGATCCGGAACTATACGCGCTGTCTTCTTTGAGTCTTGCCTGGAATTACGGCGATTCATTTGGCCTTGTGAAGCAGTATGGATGCTATTCTCTCAGAGGCATGTCCGTCTCCGAAGGGGCTCTTCAGTCCTGACAGCCTCTTCTTCGGGTCCTTCTCAGCTAGAATTCTCTTCGCCTCTTTGACGATCCTCGATCTGCGTGTGCCGACAAGTCTGTTTGCTCCTAGCTTGACCGTTTCGAGCCATTCGGTTTGATCTCGCAATGTCAGGCAGGGGACATGCAGCAGAAACGCCTCCTTCTGCATGCCCCCGGAATCCGTCATTATCAGCTTAGAGCTGCTCATGAGACTGAGCATGTCCAGGTAGTCGAGAGGCGCGATAGGAAGAATGCAGTCCGACCGCTTGAACTTCGACCAGAGGCCAAATTTGTGAAGGTTTCTCCTTGTCCTTGGGTGTACTGGAAAAACTGTTAGGGTTTTGATCTCAGCTATCGCCGACAGGATTTGGTCCAATCGCTGTGGGTTGTCTACGTTCTCTGCTCTGTGCGTGGTCAGTACGACGTAGCCTTCCCTCTTCAGAGCAAGCCTGTGCAGAATGGTTGACGATTCTATTGCTTTCTTCCACAGGAGCATCGCATCGACCATTGTGTCTCCAACGTGAAAGACTGATCTCGGCGAGATTCCTTCATTGAAGAGGTTGCGTGCTGCCAGCTTGGTCGGAGCGAACAAGATGTCAGAGCAATGGTCGACGAGTGTCCGGTTCATCTCTTCGGGCATGTCGCGGTTTCCTGACCTGAGGCCGGACTCTACATGCGCTATCGGTACATGGACCTTGACGGCTGCCAGAGCGCCTGCCAAAGCAGTGTTTGCATCTCCGAAGACCAAGACCACGTCTGGCCTGTGGTGAATAATGGCCTTCTCGATCCTGACCATCATCGCTCCGGTCTGTTCTGCATGGGTCCCGCTTCCGATCTTGAGGTTGATCAAAGGCCTTGGAAGACTGAAATCCGTGAAGAAGACTCTTGACATCTCAAGATCGTAGTGCTGGCCAGTGTTCAGAAGTTGCAGCTGAACTTTCTTGTTTCTGCTTAGAAGTTTCAGGAGAGGCGCAGCCTTGATTATTTGCGGCCGGACACCGACCACGGGCATAATCTTCAGATGCTTCATCCGGGTTGACGTGCGGTTCGCCTTCCTCTTCTTCTCCCCATCTCAAACGCTGCGATGATCGATAGAGCAACTACCAACAAGATCAAGACTGTTGCCGAATCGATCTTCGCCATCTCCACCTCGGTTGACGTGAGAGTAGTTGTCGTGTAACTGTGTACTGTCGTGACGACGGTTACCGATGTTGTCATCGTGACGAGGGGAGTTGTCACGACGGTGGTTGTGTAGGGGATCACACTGAATGTGACAGTATCCTCCAGAATCGCTTGGGGATGACCCCATGGAGACCAGTGTACGACCCACAGTTTGACCGTGTAGACATCCACTCTTGTAGGGGTATAGGTCAAGTTCAGAGGAAAATCCCACGGCTGAACCGCAAGTCCCGAAGCCTTCTCAAAGTAAACTCGATGCACGAGAAAGTTCTGTGAATCGTAGATGTAGACATCGACGTAATGTCCGTGTTCCTTGCAGCTCTCCTTTCCGATGTAGACGTTTATCGTGACAGTCTCTCCAGGGGTGCAGATCGTTTTGTCAATTGTGAGATAGAGCGAGCGACCGTCGACTGCGTAGGCCGATTGGCAGAAGAATTGAGCAAGGATCAATATTGAGAATTGCAAAACAACCTGAAGCATTTCAGTCCTGTTTGGCCCAGCCATTTTCTGCTCATCGCCTTTGCGGTTGTCGCCGCTTTGTGTAGAGGTATGCAGCCGCCGTGGCTAACAGAACCATCGCTACAAGGAGAAAAGCGACAAGCTCAACCGGTGCGGCTGGGATTCTACGCGTTACCGTGTGCGTGACTGTCACAGGCTGAGTGCTGGTCAAGGTGACAGTGACAGTCGTCGTCATCGTCCTTGGCGATACGGGTTGCGCGACCGCGGCCAGATGTGGGCCTGCCGTGGGATCCACATGCAAATCTGAGAAATGAGAAGAAATCAATACTCCTGACAGAAGCGTCATCAGTAGCAGGTTCCTTCCGCACATCGCTTCTCGCATTGCGGAGCAGAAGGATTTTGCCTTCCTTTGGGAGCACTCCTTCATTCGCACTTCCATCCATTGTCTAGACGGAGTCTTCCAAGGTTTCATAGACTTCCTCGAGAGTTCTTTCTGAGCTTTCCCAAGTGAAGTCTTTGGGACGTTCAATCCTCGAAGGGTTCCTAAGAGCTTTCATGATTGCTACTGGAAATTCCTTGAGCGGCACCGTTGTGATCGGAAGCTCGGTCTCTGCGAACTCTCCAACTGGTGTCGCGATCACTTGCTTTCCCAGAGCGAGGTACTCTCCAACCTTCCTTACAGAGTGGGGTGAATAGAACTTTGCGGATGGCATGCCTTCGCGGCGCGGAAGCACGCAGACGTCAGCGATGGCGATCCAGTTGGGAACGTCGCTGTGGGAGACCCATCCTGTGATGCGTACTTGGCTTCCGACTCTTTCTTCTTCGATAAATCTCTCAATGCTGGGTCTCTCTGGGCCGTCTCCTACTAACACGAGCGCGATGTTGTTCTCTTCTTTCAGAATGTCAGAGATGATTTTCAGTAGGTCTAGTGTGCATTCGACCAGTGAGAATTTCCCCACGTAGAGCACAACCTTCTTCTCGGATAAGCCCATTTGCCGTTTGAAAATTTCCGGTTTGATCGTTGGCTGAAAATGTGTGGGCGGATAGTTTGGGATGACGTAGACCTTTTTGGCGCCCCATTCCTGTGCTCGGCGTTCTAAGACCCTGTTCACAACGATGACGGCGTCTGCGTGCTTTGTCACATATCGCTCTATGCTTCGTGCAAAATCGGCGATCGTTTTTGATCCGTGGAAGGCTTCGATCTCGTCCCCCCAAGGGCTGCGCACGTCATAGACCAGTCTGCTTGCTTTCAGAATTGGCGCCAGAGCTAGGACATCTGGGATATTCAGCACGTGGTACACGTCGGGCGACTCGAGGACTTCTTGTATCATCAGTCCCGCGTACCGGAATCCTGCTGCGAGCAGTTTTGGCGTGAACCTGACCGTTACCCTTGGCGAGAGGATGTAGGCGTCATGTCCAGCTTTTCTTAGACTCTGATACTCAAGCTGGATTCGGGGCAGCTTTTCTGGTTCAGAATGAACAAGACAGATCTTCATTCGATTTCCCCGAGGATTACCTGCGCGGCTTTCTCAGTTCCCCTCTCTATCTGAGGTACACTCATCTTCTCGGCGCGGCGTACTGCATCTTCAATCTTCTCAGGCGTAAGCTTCTCCGTCGGCAGGTAGAGCCCGTAGCCCTTCTTCTGGAGAAAAGTGGATACACGTTCGATTTCTCTGACAGCGCTCTTCTTCCACCTGGGGTTCGGAACGATGACAACCGGGATCGCGTAGTTCAGGGCCTCCCAGATGGTGTATCCGAGGTGTGTCACAACAACTCTCGCTGAGGACAATTCGTGGTCTAAGCCGATTAGCTGCTTTACAACGAGCCACCCAGCCTTGGCGTATCGTTCCACATCCATGTCTCCTGTCGTCATCGTGACTTCCTTCAGGTCTGTCTTTGCTACGATATCGTAGAGCTCCTTGAATCCGAAGCTCCCCGGGCTTACAAGTATCCTTCCGTCTCGCGTGGACCGAGGGACATTCGGAAGGAGCAGGCCTACATATCTGCCCCGCTTGGAGTGAAACTCCAGTTGCTCCTTCCACTGTAGCAATGTGACATCTGAGATAAGATCAAGATACTTTGATGTCTTGCTAGCTGAGAATATTCGAACAGAATCCTCCACATTCACCACCCTTGAACCGAGCGCCTTCCCCACGATGCAGATTGGTATCGCAATGTTGGAACCTGTCGATACTACGACGTTTGGCCTGTGCTTCATCCATAGCCAAAGTGATTGAAAGCCGCACAGGATGAACCTATAGATGAAACGCCACAGTGGCGTACCGGGCTGTCGAGGCTTGGTGACTGTGACTACCGTTCCCAGGGAAGCAAGCCGAACCTTTGAGAGAGAGTCGTCTTTGTCAACTAGAAAGATCACCAATGCCTTGGACTTGAGGGCGTGAGCCAATGCGACTGCGTATCCTGTATGTCCTCCGCCTCCCGCTGTGAGCAGAACCTTCATCTGACTCAGTCCGATGCTAGCCGGAACGGTTTTTCTGGTCGGCTGTATTGCGATGGCGGGTATTTAAGGGGCTGTCGCAAATTCGAGATGCTCTCTAACGAATTCTTCGTCGACGAGTCTGCCGCGCGTTCGGTTTAGACCTCTGCATGGTAGGACGAACACTTCGAGGCGGCTTTCCTTTCTGATCAATCTGAACGGATAACTTCTGCATGTGTCCGGTCGAAATTCATACGCTAAGCAGCCGTACCTGTTTTGACTGCGCTTTGAAAGCAGGATACACTGTCCGTTTGGTTTGCTGGAGAGAACCCTGGCCTTGCGCGTTCCAACATCCACCGTTTCGATCAACTGGTCGATCTTCTCGACGCCTCTTCTCAGTCGATTGATATCCTTGCGGCTTACCACTGGTCCCCCAAGCCAACAGCAGAAGGCTGCGCATCGCAGGCATTTGAACCGAAGATCTCTCACGTTGACCTTGACGGGTCTTACATGCCCGCCCTCAACAGAGAACGTTCCCACACTTGACATTTCTCTAAAGCCGGACCAGTCCTGTTAGATTCTTGACAGCGCTATACGAAAGCGGATCGGGATCGACTCTCGCATTTACTTATGCCTCCATCTCTCCAGCAGTAGGTGGGTACCGATACCTGCCAAGAAGGCTACTCCCAAATTGGACAAGTATGACACTGCCATGACTACCAGTATCACGAGAACGTCCGGCGTTGATCTCAGATCAATTGAGACTCTGGCCAGTTCAAAAGCGATGAGGAAAAGCATTGCGCCGATCACCGGTTGAGGGAAAGCCGTGAAGATGGCAACAACGGAATCGGCGAAGAAGAGGCTGAGGATTACTTCCAAGATACCTTCAAGAATCATGGCTCCACCCGTGCGGGCTCCGAATAGATACTGAGAGGCGACGCCGTCAGCTCCGTGACATAGAGGCACCCCTCCGAAGAATGGGGTGACAGCGTTGAGCACCCCCATGTTCAGGGCCAGATGCCTCTCCTTCACTACTCTTTCAGGGTAATACTTTCTGCACAAAGCAGCCGTGGCTATGACGGCGTTTCCAAGCGTGAGGAAGATCTGGGCGAACCCGACAGTAACCATTGTGGAAAGGATCTCACTAGTGGAGAATATGTGAACTGACGGAGCACGGAACGCGACGCTCAAGTGCGGCAGCCCATCACCTGAGAAAGCGAGGAACAATCCGACTGCAAACAGGAATATTGCGGCGGGGATGTAGCGACCGATTTTCTTGATTCTCAGAAGCAACAGCGCTGAGACAGCCGAGAATGCGGCAAGATATGGATTAGCCCATGAGAGGCGCACGGACTCAAGGACCAACATCAATGCCAGTGAGAGCTGTATTCCCCTCACGACGCTCGTTGGAGTCAGTTTGGCGATCTTGTCGGTCAGACCTGAGAGACCGAGCGCCGTCCAAGTGAGGCCTGTCCCTACACCTACCGCGTAGAGTTGGCTTGGATTCCATTTGTGGGCTAATGCAGCTGTACCTACGGCTTTCTTGGCTTCTACTGAGAGAGGCACGTTGTAGACTACGCCAATGAGTATGTTCACTATCCCCATCATAAGGAAGA
>CAZGZF010000022.1:3373-11549 GCA_964529995.1 uncultured Candidatus Bathyarchaeia archaeon | reverse complement strand
GAAAGGACCCTTCTCTTTCCCAATCCACACTGCCTATCCTACAAGGTGACAGCTCGACTCCCCATTTTGACCTACCTCACCATAGGGGGCAATTGCTTTCGACCCAGGCCAGGGCTGAGTGCTCATCAGAGTCGGTCACGGAACACCGGCGAAAGCTGAGGGGTTCAGATGCCTCGACGTTCAGCGTTCTCCAGATGTGAGTTGTCTTTTCCTTTCCACGTCCAATTTACGAGCGAGTTTGATGACTTTGCGTGAAATCCCTGGCGTAGTTTGAAACTTTTCGCGATACGGGCAGTCGCCATCGAGAACCGCTTTCCCCTTGTATACGTCGAAAATGACTGGGTAGGTCCGACAGCCCTCAGGCCTACTATTGTAGATGGTGCAGAGCTGGCCATTGTGGAAAACGCATCTTCCCATCGAATTCCTGAGCCGTCGCTCCCCATTCCTCTTGACGATGAAGAAGTCGTCGGAAAACCCGAGGCTTCTTATCCGCCCGATATCTGAACTGCTCAGTGGCAGTTCAGTGTTCACGCAGCATTTGACGCATCCGTAGTGCAGACACGTGTTCTTCATCTATCTATCGCCGGACCTGTTCTAAGAGATCTTGACAATGAATTCAAAGCCTGATAATGGAGTTCCTCAATCATACCTGGAATGGGCTAGCTGTGCTCATCCATCTCTTTGTCTTCTTCTTTCTCTCTCTTTCTTCTCTGCTTCCAGGCCTTTCGGCTAAACCGTCCCGAACTAGACACCAAACCAGACATTGTTTTCCAATCTTATGAGCATATGGTTTGCGTATTCCGGCGCCGCATCCAATGCTTGGGATAGTCAATTCGTGTGGTGTTCGGCGAGCTAAGTCAGCCTTTAACAGGAGGGTTTACATGTCAACAATGTTCAATGGTGATGATGGAGGAGGACGTACTATCCGAAGTTTCGGGAGATCAGGTATAAATGAACAAGAGGTCAGAGAGAAGGTTCTCAAGATGACCCAAAAGATTTGTCCCAAGAGATATGCAGTTGAATTTCGAAGAGTTCGCCAACTGGCGGACATGTGGGAAGCAGATGGGACTTATCGTTTACCTGAAGATGATAGACCTCGTAGATTCACAATCAGATTCAGCTCGCGGGGAACTGTCAGGTTCAAGGACATAGAACCGCCATGAGGATGCGTATGCAACTCATGAGACGTTACTGATCGAGACCAGTATGCAGGTATCTATTCTTTTTCGATCACTCGAAGTCCAGAGAATTTGCTTACTCTAACTTGGAGTTCTCCTCGGAATCTCTTCAGTTGCGCATTCTCAATATGCAGTAAGTCTCCGACCGAGACCGTGTCGATTTGGTCATTCCAAAGGGGTAATCTAATTTTGCCACTCCCATCGCTGATGGTGGCTGTTGACAGAAGGAGAGCCTCACCGAGCCTTGAAAAAACTGTCTTAGGTATTGACTTCTCAGTAACCTTCGCTCTTAGATTGAAGCGTTTGACGTTAGAACTTAGATCCTTGATCTTCAGATCACCAGATCTCAGCTTGGCTTGTTCGGCGACACGGGGAATTTCAACCGGAAAACTGGTGATATCGGCTTTAGGCAGATATTCCAGCACCTTCCGAGTGAGCTTCAGTTGCGCAACAAATCTCTGATTCTTCGTTATTAGGAAAACGTAACCATCTTCTACGGCCAGACGTCGTTTGACCGACACGTCGTCGAACGAGGATTCCCCTCGCATCTGCGCATTGTTAATGCATTCGAGAAACATGGTCAGGTCTATTCCATACTTACCGGAGATTCTGGCGAGATAGAAGAATGAGACCATATCCGCCAAGGAGTGGCAACGAGATCTAGGCCTACCCCGATTTCCACGAAGACTCCCAATCGTGACTGTTCTCAAGCAAACCAGCATACGTAGTCACGATCCGCTCTTTAAGCTTAGACCCGCGATCTGTTGAGACAATCAAATCAGAGCGAGTGCTTAGGTCAATGGTTTCCGATCTTGCCAAGGATCCTCTGACCATCAAACGACACAACTAGGATTCGGCCTTCTCAGTCCCGACCTCTCATCCAAGATGAAATCAAGTCCAATATCCTAGACTACTATCAGAGGTGAGACTTGGTTGTCTTTCAGGAAGATTAGGAGAAACCGTTTCACCTACTCTGAAGGCGGCCAGTCTTGTTGAGGATATCTACATGTCACGCCTAGGGAAGGGTTGAGTGGAGAAGTGCGGACATGGACAAAGAAAGGCGCATGAGAACGCTGCGTAGGGAGGATTCACCTAGTTGCATAAGATCCGGCCAACTACTGCCATAGTGAACTCGGCGTGACGACCTCGACAGTTGGCTACAAGCAGACTGCGGGTTGACTTCGGCAGGTTCTTACTTGAGTACTCTAGGGCGAAGGCAGAAGCAGATATTAGCTTGATTTCTTCCCAGTTTACCGATAGCTATATGCATGCTCCTAATGCCAAAGGAGGAAGGTAAGGACACCAGATACAGGAGCCAAGATGTCTTTCTCTACCTCGAAAGGCTCTTGTCTTGACAGGGAAGTGATCTTGGAAGCTATTGGAGATCCGCAAAGACTGTCTGAAGGCTACTGGCTAGGAGTCGTTGATCAGACCTTGACAAGAGAGAAGAAATGGATTGAAGGCCCTATTGGACAGGCAAAGCTAGGGGAGAAATGATTGAATCGTCAATTGCCTGGATTTTCCAAGACGAAGATGCGCAGCAAAGCGATCAAGAGTGGAGTCGAACGTGCCCCTCACAGAGCCCTACTTAGATCTCTCGGGGTACAGAGAGAAGATATTGGACGGCCATTCATAGCAGTGGTGAACTCTTGGAATGAAATCGTTCCGGGCCACATACACTTGAAGAAATTGGCCCAAGCCGTGGAAGATGGGGTGAGAGCTGCTGGCGGACTGCCATTCGAATTTGAGACCATAGCTGTCTGCGACGGCTTGGCTATGGGCCATAATGGTATGAAGTATTCCCTTGCCAGCCGTGAACTAATTGCAGACTCTGTTGAAGTAATGGTTGAGTCTCACTGCTTCGATGGAATGGTGCTGATCTCGTCATGTGACAAGATCGTTCCTGGGCATCTAATGGCGGCAGCGCGACTCAACATACCTTCAATCGTTGTCACTGGGGGTCCCATGATGCCAGGGCGCCTTCACGAGCGTGCGGTCGACGTCATGACCGTGTTTGAGGCTGTCGGAGAGTTCAGAAAAGGAAGAATCTCAAGAAAAGAACTTGATGAACTTGAGCAATCCGCTTGCCCTGGTCCCGGCTCATGCGCAGGATTATTCACCGCGAATACCATGGCGTGTCTCACTGAAGCCTTGGGCATGTCGTTACCCGGATGTGCGGCCGCGCATGCGACAGATCGCGAGAAGATTCAGATAGCAAGAGACTCTGGAAGGAGGATTCTGAGTCTTCTGAGAAACGGGGTTACGCCTTCAAGAATAATGACGCAGGATGCTTTCGAAAATGCGATAGTTGTCGACATGGCTTTGGGAGGCTCAACGAACACTACCCTGCATCTTCCCGCGATTGCCGGAGAACTTGGAATAAAAATATCGCTTGAGATCTTTGACAGCATAAGCAGGGAGGTGCCGCACATCGCAGATATCAGGCCAGGCGGATCGTTCTTCATGAAGGACTTTCGAAATGCTGGAGGCGTGTCCGCACTGCTCAAAAGGCTTGAACCGATGCTCAGATTGAATGTTCTCACGGTGACCGAAAGGAAACTGAGAGATATGATGAAGGGGTATCGGATGCCGGATGACAAAGTCATTAGGCCCTTGAGCAATCCTCTCTACGCCGAAGGCGGCATAGCCATACTCAAAGGTAATCTGGCGCCTGAAGGCGCCGTCGTCAAATACTCATCAGTCCCAGCCATCATGCACAAGTTCACAGGACCAGCTGTGGTCTTTGATTCCGAAGAGGAGGCTGTCAAGGAAATAGGTGAAGGCCGAATCTCAGAGGAAGATGTGATCGTCATAAGATACGAGGGCCCGATCGGTGGTCCTGGAATGAGGGAGATGCTTGTTCCAACTTCTCTGATTGTGGGTATGGGCCTAGCCGACAAGGTTGCTCTGCTCACAGACGGAAGATTCTCTGGCGCTACTAGAGGCCCATGCATTGGACATGTCGCGCCGGAAGCAGCCGTGAAGGGACCGATCGCAGCTTTGAGGCAAGGAGATACTGTTGAGATTGATATTCCCAATCGCAGGCTCAGCGTGAGGCTCTCAAAGCGTGTGATTCAGCAACGTCTAAGAACATGGAGACCGCGAAAGGGAGAGGCAAAGGGGGTCCTAGGGAGGATATTCACTAGGAGTCACTAAACAGGCTCAGACGATATCTACCACTATGATTGACTTGTCTGCTGTTAGCGAATGGTAGCCGCTCAAGAATTCAGCTTTGGGGGCGCGTTTCATGCCAGATGCTCATCTCGAACCTCTCCCATCCAAGATCTATCCTTGATCTCCTCTTTCGCTTGGTCATGCCACAACAACACTTACGCGATCTTCCAGGTCAGTGTCTACTTCTCCAAACCAGCCATCCTTCTGATTTCCCTGCCAACGATCTCAATTGGATGCCGCTCCAGCTCTTTGATGAGACCCTCCAAAATGGTTGAACTCTCACTGAATCTACTTGACCACTCTTTTGCAAACTCCCCGCTCTGAACCTCGCGGACGACCTTCTTCATGTTCAGCCTTACGTCTTCGTCGATGACCTTTGGGCCGACAGTCAGCCCGCCGTACTTCGCTGTGTCTGATACTGCTCTTAGCATACCGACTAGTCCTCTTTCGTAGATTAGATCCATGATCAGCTTCGCCTCGTTGCAGGCTTCGAAATAGGCAAGTTCTGGTTGGTATCCTGCTTCGACGAGAACCTCGAAACCCTTCCTGATTAGCTCTATCAATCCCCCCACAAGGACTGTCTGTTCGCCTATCAGATCGCTCTCCGTCTCCTCCCTGAATGTCGTCTCAAGGACTCCTGCCCGTGTGCATCCTAACGCCTTGCCTATTGCAAGAGCCATGTCCCTTGCGGTTCCGGAGTAGTTCTGTTCAATGGCCATTAGCGCTGGGACGCCGAATCCTGCCAGAAACGTTTCTCTGAGCCTCCTTCCAGGACTTTTGGGCGCTATCATAATCAAGTCCAAGTCAGTCGGTGGAACTATCTGCCCGAAGTGTATGTTGAAGCCATGTGCGAAATCTAGGATCTTTCCTTCGGTCAGATTGGGCTCTATCTCGTTCCTGTACACGCGGGGTTGAACTTGATCTGGAATGAGTATGTGAATTACGTCTCCTCTCTCTGTTGCTTCAGGAATTGTGTATGGTTTGAAGCCGTCCTCTTCGGCCATCTTCCATGAAGGCCCTTCCTTTCTCAGTCCAATTATGACTTGGACTCCAGAGTCTCTCATGTTCAATGCTTGAGCTCGGCCTTGGCTACCGTAGCCTATGACTGTAGCGACCTTACCCTCTAAGTGTTTGAGGTTCGCGTCTGAATCGTAGTAGACCCTCGCCATCTAACCCGCCTCCTTCTCAGAGTCAAGTGTTTTCGGCCCTCTTTGAAGCGCAGCTGTGCCAGTTCTCGCCAGTTCTCTTACGCCTACGGTCTTGGCCATCTCCACAAAAGCTTCTATCTTCTCTGGAGTGCCTGTGACTTCAACTATGACTGATTCAGGGGAAACGTCGACTATTTGCCCCCTAAAGATGCTTGCCCAGTTCATAACGTCAGATCGAGCCTTGGTGTCAGCGGTGGCAATCTTGACTAGCGCCATCTCCCTCAAGACGGCCTTCTCTTGGTCGAGAACATTGACATGAACAACATCGAGGAGTTTTTCAGACTGTCTCAGTAGTTGACGTACTGTTGTCTCGTCTCCCGCGACTGTTATGGTTATGCGGACCAGATCCTCCTGTTCTGTTGCTCCTGCTGAAATGCTTTCAATATTGAAATTGCGTCTGCGAAACATGTTTGAGATCCTGTGAAGAACGCCTGGCTTGTCGTCCACAATCATTCCAACGACGAAAGTCTGTTTAGACATATCTCATCACGTTAGAATATGCTCTAATCCATTTCCGGGCGTAACCATCGGAAGAACATCCTCTTCTGGGGAGATTGGGACATCAATGATTGTTGTGACATTGTTTCTCAATGCCGTCTCAACGGCTGAGGAGAACTCTTCAACCGATTGTGGTCGAAGCCCCTCGGCACCGTACGCTTGAGCTAGCTTGACGAAGTCTGGGACATTGCCAAGCTCAACTGCTGAGTACCTTCGATTGTAGAAGAATCTCTGCCATTGCGCGACCATTCCCAGCATCCGATTGTTCAGTATGACAACTATGACGGGAATTCGTTCCAATACAGATGTGGCGAGCGAATTCTCTGTCATGATGAAGCTGCCGTCGCCTGCAATGTCGACTACTGGCACGTCAGGCCTCGCTACTTTAGCGCCAATTGCGGCTGGGAAACCGAACCCCATCGTGCCGAGCCCACCTGACGTGATGAAGGTTCTGGGACTGAGCGCTTTGAAGTGGAGGGCGGCCCACATCTGGTTCTGGCCAACTTCAGTTGTCACTATCGCCTCTGTGGGCAGAACCTTTCTAAGCTCCTTCAGAATCGCCGATGGAGAGGGGACGCCCCTGTCGTGATGGCTCTGACTCTGAAAGTCCTCTTTCAGTTGCCTGACCCTTGCGTGCCACTCGCTTTTTTCATCCTTGAATCTCTGAGCCAACTGTTTTCCTAGGCTGGATAGAACCCCAGATGCGTCGCCTACTATGGAAACGTCTACTGACTTGTTTTTCTCTATCTCAGAATTATCGATGTCAATATGAATTATTCTAGCGTCAGAACAGAAGTGATTTACTTTGCATGTTGTTCTATCGGAAAATCGCAAGCCAACAGCTAGCACAACGTCGGCCTCTTGGACAAGCTTGTTAGCTTCGATTCTCCCGTGCATTCCGACGATGCCGGCTGACAGGGGATGGTTTTCCGGGAAGCATCCTTTTCCCATGAGGGAGGTTCCCACAGGGGCAAGCAGAAGCTCTGCCATGGCACGCAGCTCCTCACTGGCATTCGAGATCCTCACGCCCCCTCCGGCCAAAATGAAAGGCCTCCGAGCGCTTGAGAGAAGTTCTCCGGCTTTCCTGATTCCGGTATGATCTGGATCCCTGCTCACTCGATTCTTGCTAAATCGGATGGGCCTAGAGGATTCAAGTTCGAAGCTCTCCGTCTGAACGTCCTTTGGAAGATCTACTAAGACAGGCCCGGGTCTTCCAGATGTTGCCACGTTAAAAGCAAGTTGAACAGTTCCGTCAATCTCCGAGGCCCGTCTAACCTGAAACGTATGCTTTGTGACTGACGTTGTGATCCCGACTATGTCAGCTTCTTGGAAACCATCTGTTCCTATCTGGTCAGTGGGCACCTGTCCAGTGAAGGCGACTACAGGCGACGAATCCATGTAAGCGGTCGCTATGCCTGTGACAAGATTGGTCGCTCCAGGACCTGAAGTGGCTAGGCAAACGCCAGGAAACCCGCTTGCCCTTGCATACCCGTCCGCCATATGAGCGGCCGATTGCTCATGACGTACAAGGATATGTCTCATATCGAAATCCAATAGAGCATCGTAGACAGGCATGATGGCTCCACCGGGAAGACCAAATATGACTGAGACCTTCTGTCGCCTCAAGGCCTCCAACAAGCATCTTGCACCAGAGATTACTGTCACACATAACACCTCTAGAACGCAGCATGCAATTGATTGTTCAACCGCATGCTGGGCTTACTGAATAATGATGACTACTATGGACGCGAGGACTGCCGGCACGCGTGTAGCGAAGGAACAAAGAGAGATCTTCGCATCACACGTCAATTGTCCTCAAGCTCCAAGAGTTGCCCCCTATAAGCCCCCGGTTCGCCTAATAAGATTGTCGGAGCATTCGCCAATTGTTGCAGGTCGTGAACCGAGAGAAATTCGTAGAATGATTAGGGCCCTCTTTTGGGCACCGTTGGCCTCTTTCTGACAGCTGCCCTGACAGCGAGGGAGACCAAGGGAATGCCAGACCTCGGCGTTTCATAGTGCTTATACTTCAGCACCAAGACTTACACTGCAAATGCCGAAGAAATTGAAGGTGGAAGTCGTGTCCCCCACTATCCCGTTATTGGCATGGTTTGCCATTGT